>JBDUAE010000100.1:0-6975 GCA_040004805.1 Chthoniobacterales bacterium
GATCGGCGGAGCGGGGCGTGGATCAAATTGAAGGTGTTGAACGAACAGGAGTTTGTGATCGGGGGATACACGCCGCCGGCTGGGGCGCGGAAACATTTCGGCGCGTTGTTGGTCGGCTATTACGAGAAGAAGCGGCTCCTGTTGGCCGGCAAAGTGGGAACGGGATTCAACACGAAGTTGCTCGCGGCGCTACACCAGAAATTCCGGCAGGAGGCGCGGGAGGATTGCCCGTTTGCCGATTTGCCGACGAAGCAAGACGGGCAGTGGGTGCAAGGAGTCACGCCCGCGATGATGCGAAAGGTGCATTGGATTAATCCGGTATTCGTTTGCCAGGTAAAGTTCGCGGAGTGGACGCGCGATGCGAAACTGCGGCAACCGGTTTTCCTCGGTTTGCGCGAGGATAAGGCGGCGGCGGAAGTGAGGCGGGAAGGGTAGTTGGAATTGGGCTTGTTGCGCGCGCGACGGCGTCAATATTGAGCCAATGAAGATGAAGGTAATCGTGACTCCGAAGGCGACCGTGCTCGATCCCCAAGGCGCGGCGGTGCGGGAGGCGATGCGACATCTGGGGATGCCGGAAGTGCGCGCGGTGCGGATCGGAAAATATCTCGAGATCGAACTCGAGAGCGACGGCGCGGAGGTGGAGGCGCGGTTGCATACGCTCTGCCGCGATCTGCTTTCGAATCCAGTGATCGAAGACTATCAATTACAACGGGAGGAAACGGGAAAGTAATGAAAGCGTTAAGATATTTTTTCTGCATCGTGTTGCCGCCGGTGGCGGTGCTGATGACGGGCCGGTTTGGCAGTTTTCTGCTGAGTCTGCTTCTGACTGCACTCGGATGGATTCCGGGAATCATTCACGCCTGTCTGGTGGTGAACGATTATCATGAGGAACAACGGGCGGCGCGTTTTAGGCGATAGCATGGCGATGAAATTTGCCGTCATTCAGTTTCCCGGATCAAATTGCGATCAGGATTGTCTGGCAGCGTTGCGTGGCTTGGAGGGTGCGAGCGCGGACTACGTCTGGCATAAGGAGAAGTCGCTGGAGGGATTCGATGCGATCGTGATCCCGGGCGGATTTTCCTATGGCGACTATTTGCGCTGCGGCGCGATCGCGCGCTTCTCGCCGATCATGGCGGCGGTGTTGGAGAAAGCGCGCGCGGGCGTTTTGGTGATGGGTGTCTGCAATGGCTTCCAGATTTTGTGCGAGGCGGGATTGCTGCCTGGCGCGCTGGTGCGGAATCGCTCGCTCCATTTTGTCTGCGACATGGTGACGACGCGGGTGGAGGTGGCGCATTCGCCGTTCACGATTGGCTGCGCGGAGGGCACGCTCTTGCGGATGCCGGTCGCGCACGGTGAAGGATGTTTTTTTGCGGACGAGGCGACCCTGCGCGAGCTGAACGACAACCGACAGGTGATCCTGCGTTACGTGGATGCGGATGGGAAGACGAAGGCGGCGGCGAATCCGAACGGATCGCTGGAGAACATTGCCGGAATTTGTAATCGTGAACGCAACGTTTTTGGCCTGATGCCGCATCCGGATCGCGCCTGCGAAGAGCGACTGGGGAGCGCGGATGGCGCGGTGATTTTTCGCTCGATGATGCGAGCATGCGACGACAGTCGCGCGCGGGCCGCGTAACGGAGAAGCCGTGTGAGTGTTTTCCTCACCGGAACCGACACGGGTGTCGGCAAAACCTACACGGCGGTTTGCCTGTTGCGGCTGCTGCGGGCCTTGGGTCTGCGGTGCGTTGGAATGAAGCCAATCTGCTGTGGCGATCGGAGCGATGCCGAGTTGCTGCTAACTGCGGGCAGCGGAGGGGCGACGCTGGATGAAGTGAATCCGGTCTGGCTGCGGACACCGGCGGCGCCATTCACCGCGGCCTTGATCGAGGACGCGCCGGTGGATCGCGGGCGAATTCTGGCGGGCTTGGCCGACTTGCAGAAGCGCTATGATTTTGTGGTGGTGGAGGGGGTCGGGGGCTGGCTGGTGCCGATTGGCAGGAATTATTTCGTGAGCGATCTGGCGGTTGAAATGGCCCTACCGGTGGTGGTGGTGGCGATGAACCGACTCGGTTGTTTAAACCACACCATGCTTTCCGTCCGGAGCGTCGCGGCACATGGGTTGGCTTGTCGTGGAGTGGCCCTGAACTCGCCGGCAACCGCCATCGACATCGCTTCGGAAACGAACGGAAATATTCTCGAGCAGATCGCAGGAGTTCCGATTTTGCCGGGGTTGTCCGCAGGAACGGAAGAGCTTTCGAGGGGTTGGAGAGACGCCCTTGGTCTGTAAGGGGATCGTATACTTGCGTCGACAGACGGACACTTGTGTCAATTAATTTGACACTTTTGCTGGACAGTTTTCGGCCCCTACCTAGGGAGAATGCCGGCGGCATGTGCATTGCTCGAATGTTTGGCAACCAACCTCACATACCTCATTACCATGCTCCTACAAAAAACATTGCACATGAGTCAGTCGGCGGCGGAATGCAAAAATCGCCTGGCCTCTATTCAATCCTATCGCCGCCATTTCCTGATGGTGACGAAGGCTACCGTTACATCATCAAAGACGGTCGATTTCAGTTTTCGTGGGCCTCTGGGATTTGAGGCGCGGACAGTATTAGTGGCTGTGGGAAGCGACAGCCCTGACCAATTTGCCTTTGAATCGACAGGCGGGAACATCGAAGTGATGGGCTTGATCGATTTCGCGGAAGTCCGGAGCAATTGCACGGAAATCACAATGGCGGTGCATTACGAGATCCGGAACAAGCTGTTCGCTTGGGTGGATCGCCATTTCCATTTTGTCGATAGCTTTATGAATTCGGAGATGCGCAGCATTCGGGCGCACTTCGAAGGGATCGCTGCGCCGGTGGCGGAGCGCCCGATGGCGATGCCGTTGTTCGAGACGGCCACCGCCTAGAGAACGTTGGGTTAGGGTTTGAAGGAGCGCGGAGCGAGAATCGCTCCGCGCTCTTTTTTTTCATTTTTTTAGGCGACTTTGACTGCACGGGTCTTGTCGAGTCGCAGGACTTGGCCGGAGCGCAAGGTCAGGGTCGCTTTGGGATCCGACATTTTTTCGCCGTCGATCTGCACGCTGCCTTGTTCGATCAGACGACGAGCGTCGGCTCGCGATTTTGCCAGCGCGAAGGCTTGCTGATACGCAGCGACGACAACCGTGACGGCGTCTCCGGGTTCGGCGCGAAAAAGGGGAAGATCGGCGTCCGCCAGACGCTTTTCGGTGAAACGCGAATTCCAATCCGTGATCACTTTTTCAGCGGCGGCGGCGGAGTGATAAGTCCGCACGATCTCGGCGCCGAGTTGCTTTTTCGCCTCAAGAGGATGAGTCGCGGACGCAAGCTCGCGGCCCAGCAACAAGGTGTAGTAGCGTCCCATTAATTCATCGGAGATGCTCATGATTTTGCCGAACATCTCGGACGGTGGCTCGCTCACGCCAATGTAATTGCCCAGGCTCTTGCTCATCTTCTTGACTCCATCCAGGCCCTCGAGAATCGGGAGTAGGAGAATGACCTGCGGTGAGAGTCCGCGATGCTTTTGCATGTCGCGCCCGACGAGGTTGTTGAAAAGCTGATCGGTGCCGCCTAATTCCACATCGGCCTCCACCATCACGGAGTCCCAGCCTTGCATGATCGGGTACTGAATTTCGTGGGCGTGAATTGGCTGTTGCTGTTCGAGACGGGCGCGGAAATCCTCGCGCTGCAACATCTGCTGGAGCGTGACGAGGCTATTGAGGCGAATGACCTCGTCGAAGTTCATCTTCGAAAACCAGGAGCCGTTATAGACCATCTCGGTCCGCGCCGGATCGAGCACCTTGAAAGCCTGTTCGCGATACGACTCGGCATTTGCCAGCACCTGCTCACGCGTCAGTTGCGGCCGGGTGACGGAGCGTCCGCTCGGGTCGCCGATCATGGCGGTGTAATCGCCGATAATGAGGACGCCGATATGTCCGAGATCCTGAAACTGGCGCATTTTGCGCAATGCCAGGGAATGTCCGAGATGCAGATCCGGGCTGGTAGGATCGGCGCCTAGTTTCACGCGGAGCGGCCGGCCGAGCGCGAGCTTCTCGGCGAGTTCTTTTTCGCTGATGACCTGGGCTGCGCCCTGTTTCAGTTGCGCGAGGGCCTCGATGGGATCGATCACGGTGGCAAAGAGATCGAGCAGCGCGTTACTTATTCTTGTTCAGGAGTTCGCGCACCTGCTCGATCGTGAGCGGATGATCCTGCTGGCTCAGGGCGCGCTGACTCTTGCCGCGGACGAGGAATGGTCGCGTGCCGCTGAACTGGGAGACGGCATACGTTTGGTTCGCGGCCTGCGCGGGCCGGGATGCAGCGTAGGCAGACGTAGACGGGGCGAGCTGCTTGGTCGTGAAATGGTTTCGCGGCGTCACGTTGGCCTTCAATTGTCCATCGCGGGCCGCGCGCGTTCCGGTGAACATGCGGGTAAAGAATGAGCGGGCGCCGAGCCAATTTTTTTCGCGTGGGCGCTCCGCGACGTAGAAAGTTTTCGTGCGAACCTTCTTGGTCGTGGTGCTATCGGTGGCCGGCGTGAATTGCTTCGTCTGCGCGCTGTTCTGCAGAGACATGTTCGGCTCGAGCAGGCGATCGATCAGTTTCCGCTCCTGCACTTGCGAGTGGGCCGCGCCGGCGGAGAACGCCAAAAACGCGATGGGCAAAAGCAAGGCACGCACTCCTGGACGGTGCCGAACGCGGCGCCGTTTTGTAAAGGCAAAACTGGCGGCCTGCCGCCGAGCTTAGCGGCCCAGCGCGGAACGCAGAACGCCAGCCCCAGCCGGTGCTGGCACGCGACCGCTCAGAATGGCGCCCGCACGAACTGGGTGTCCGTAATAGTGCGCGTTCGCTGTCTTCTGCGTCGCGATCACCGCGCCCTCTAATGACGCTCCTGCGAACAGGCCCTGACTGCGGCTATAAGTGTAAATCGCGGCGCGCGGAGTGACTCCGGCCTGCAAATCACGCCCGACCGGTCCGGCGGCGGCGCTGACGTCGGCTCCGATCGTGACATTACCGTCCTTAGAGAACGCGCGCACCGCAGCATCCGTGTTCAGGACAAAGACAAACTCCGTCCGCTGCGCGCCGATTTGAAAACCGAACCCGGCACCGCCCGTTCCGACGAACGATGGGCCGGACCAACCGTGGCCGGTGCGCGCCACCACCACGCCTTCGCCACCTTTCCCGCTGATGCCGAACCCGATTTTAACGACCGAAAGAATAGCCAGTCCCCGCGCATTACGCAGGACACTCGCCGGAATCGACCGTTCCGGCATGTGGCGGAAACGGCGCAGGGTAGCGGCAGCGTCGTTTACCACCTGCTGCTCGGTTGCGGCTCGGCCGGTAGCAGCGCAGAGCACGAGACAGACGGAGGCGAGAAGAAATCTTTTCATAACATGGATAAATCGTCGCTTCATGGGCGAGTGGACGTAGTTTTTGCGCGGCACGGCGTCCAAGCATCGGTAATGTCCGCCTGATGAGTGAAGCCGAATTCGATGCCGTGTTTATGCAGCAGGCGCTGCGATTGGCCGAGAAAGCGGGTAAGGCTGGCGAGGTGCCGGTAGGAGCAGTGGTGGTGCAGGATGGCCGCGTCATCGCTCGAGCTTGGAATCAGGTGGAACTGCTGAAGGACGCCACCGCTCACGCGGAGATGCTGGCGCTCACGCAGGCCGAGGCCGCGGTGGGAGATTGGCGGTTAAACGACTGCGACCTTTACGTGACGAAAGAGCCGTGCGCGATGTGTGCCGGCGCTCTGGTCCACGTGCGAATGCGTCGGGTAATTTTTGGTTGCGCCGATGAACGCAGCGGCGCCGCGGGAGGGATGATCAATCTCCTGCAAATGCCGGCCTTGAATCATCGCTGTGAAATCACAGCCGGCGTTTTGAGCGAAGACTGCGCGTCACTCTTGCAGGAATTTTTCCGAATGCGCCGCCTACCGAAATCAAGCTGAGACCGGCGTTTTCCGGAACATCCCGGGAAGAGAAAGCAAGGCCCAGGAGCCTTCGAGAAAAATGAATCCGATGCGCCAGTCGGTCACCGCTACCCACGTGAGCAGGACCGAGCCGACAAAATTCAGAATGCTAAACCACCGGTTCTCCCGCTCCATCCGCCCGGTTTGGAGTGCAACGTAGGCGGAGAGAATGATGACCGCGCCGAAGAGAGAGACGACCTGGTAAAGCATGCGCGCTATTCATCGCTCAAGGCGCGCTCCCACGCTTCCGAAATCAGAAATGAAATGGCTGCCTCGCAAGGATTCGAACCTTGACAAAGAGATTCAGAATCTCTCGTGCTACCGTTACACTACGAGGCAAAATCGGTGCGGGGGAAGACCTAAAGCCGAGATGCTGATTCCGCAAGTTTAGACGCTGTACGCAATCATGCGGCTTCGCTCGCAGAGAGATGAGGCAGGGAGCCCCGAGGCTCCTCGTTCACTTAGGTTGGCAGGATGCGGCACCGTTCCTCTCCTCGCCGGACGGCGCACGCGCCGATTCTTCCAGCGCGAGAGACCGGACGGGTGTATTGGTAAGGATGTCAGATCCCCGAAACGTCGCCCACGATAAGAAGGTCGCTCAGGAAAAACACCACGAGCACGAGAAGGCTCCGGTAGCGGAAGAGCGCAAGAGCGAGCCGGCGGCGACGGAAGGGGCGAAAGACGAACAGGCACCCGGTGAATTGGAGAAATCCATGGCCGTCCTTTCGAAGCTGAAAGAGATGGAATTTCACTCGCGCGCGAACATCGAGACGCTCGCCGGTTTGACGCTGGAAATCGACGACGAACTCAAGCAGAAGGAATTTTCTGAGCCAATCGGTGCGCTGTATGGCGCGCAAGATGGTTTCCACACGAAGATCGCCGAATTAATCGAGAGCTACGCAGCGAAGTGCGAGAGCTTGAAGCCATCGACCTAAGCGCTTGAGGCTTTAAGGCGTTCTCTGGGAGCGCCCGGTGGTGAGATTATGC
>JBDUAE010000448.1:0-2098 GCA_040004805.1 Chthoniobacterales bacterium
GAGAGGGCTGTGTCCTAGCCACTAGACGAATGCGCCGTCGGACGCGGAGAATAGAATGAGCGGGCGCGCTCGGCAAGCCCCAGGATTCCCCGAAGGGATGCGCGCCAGGTCAGAAGCCTTTCGGGCGGGGAAAAAGCGGCGTAGACGAAGGATGGGGAGTCGGGGAGGGAATGATCGGCACCGTCTTTGACATCGCTACGTTTGGCCGCACCCGCGGCTGCGGGAGGGAGCCGACCGCCTCGCGCCGCCGGGCGGTAAGGTAATCTTTCATCTCTCGGGGAGCGCGCGCCATGATCTTGTCGTAGAGCAAATCGTAGTAGCGGCCGAGCAGTTTGCGCTTTTCGAGATCGGTCCGGGCGGCGGTCGCGGTCGCCAAAGCTGCCTTCATCTCGCGGTCATTTTCGATCGCGTTGAGCAGTCTGCGCCATTCGACGTGCTGACGTTGCTGTTGCACGATCGGACTGGGGGGCGGTGGGCTGAACCCGGCGTCCAGTTGAGGAATCTCCGGCACGACTGGCTTGGGGAGGTCGTCTTTCGGAAGGAGGCCCGGCGGGATGAGGGGCGCGCGGGTTGGCTCGATAAGAGAACCGACGGGGGACGGAGAAGTCTCGGGTTCGGGGCTGGGAAGTGCCGGATCTTGTGCCCGGACGGTGCTTCCGCAAAGGCAGAGACCGAGGGCTAGAAAAAACGGAAGCGATTTCATCCGCGAGATTAATGTGGTCGGGGTGACAGGATTTGAACCTGCGACCTCCTGGTCCCAAACCAGGCGCTCTACCAAGCTAAGCTACACCCCGAAACAAATGCCCCATAGCACGCAAAACTGCGGGGCGCATGCGATTTGGCGACCCGCATTCCGCGCCCGGCACTGAGAAGTGCGAACGCGTTCTGCCCCCATACCACGCTTGGCTTCCGAACGCATCCGCTTTTGATTGACGATCCGCTGCCCTGCCGGTTTTCAGCGCTCCGGCCAGCTCCGGAGATTTCCTAGATGGGGGTTGCTCGAAACCGCATCTCGAACGATTATTGCTTCTCTTTTTCCCGAGCGCTGGCCTTCGTCGGCGCGTTTTACTTGGCCACTTCTCATGTTCAAAAACGAAAAACTTAATCTCTCGCTCTTCCTCATTCTGATTGGACTTCAGGTTCTCGGGGTGGCGGCGGTCTGGACCCGATTCCAATGGAGCTATCTCCCGATCATGCTCGCGATGTATGTTTGGGCTGGAGTCAGCACCACTCTGTATTTACACCGCTATTTGACGCATCGCGGCTTCGAGATGCCGGGTTGGTTGAAATTCATTTTTGCCACGGGCTCAGCGGTGGCGCTCTCCGGGGATCCGGTCACGTGGGTGGGGGATCATCGTTATCATCACCTGAAATCGGATACTGACGAAGATATTCATAGCCCGCTCCATGGGTTCCCTTACGCGCACATGATGTGGCTGGTGCGGAAACCGGAAGGCTTTCGCGAGCGCTCGCTCCGCTATGCGGCGGACGTACGGAAAATCTGGTATTGCCGGCTCTGGGAGCGCCCGTATTTCTACGTGATCCCGCATCTGCTGGTGGCCGGGGTTCTTCTTTCGACCTTGGGTTGGGCGGGCCTACTCTGGTGCCTATACGTTCCGATGTTGGTTGTTTATAACTTTACCTGGGCAGTCAATTCTATCTGCCACATGGATAATCTCGGATACCGAACGTTTGAGACGACCGACCACAGTAAGAACAACTTCTGGGTTGGCCTGGGCGCTTTCGGCGAGGGCTATCATAATAACCATCACGCGCAGCCGCGTTGCGCCGCGCATGGGCGGCGCTGGTGGGAATTCGATCTGACGCGTTACATTATTTGGGGCCTCGAGAAAGCTGGTTTGGCTTGGAATGTGCATTGGCCGAAGCCGGACAAGCTCGAAACCATCGCTACGGTCTCCGAAGACGAAGCGGGCGCGATGCTGCTTTTTGGTGCCCGGATTAAAGACCCGACGCTCGATTCGGTCGCGGTCGAGAGCCTCCGCGATCAGTAGGCGAGATTCGGCGCCAGCCAGCGCTCGATTTCTGGCACCGGCATACCTTTGCGCGCGGAGTAATCTCGCACCTGATCGCGTTCGAT
>JBDUAE010000449.1:0-2097 GCA_040004805.1 Chthoniobacterales bacterium
CGGAATCGAATCCGCTTTCGAGCTGCGTCTCATCCACGCGCGCGCCCTTGCGCACGCTCCGGAGCGCCAGACCCATGCGCCGCGCGCGGTGATACGCCTGAAATGTCATCCCGTAATGACGCTTAAATTGCCGTCGCGCCGTCGAGGGATCGATCGCGAGCGCGTGCAATTCCTTGTCGGTTATTCGGCCGCCCGGCGCCTTCTCCACTTCCGCGCGCAAACGTTCGATCAACTCCGGCGGTCGCTGCGTCGGATCCATCGGCGTGCAGCGCAGACAGGGACGATAGCCGCCGAGCAGCGCCTCTGATGAGGTAGCGAAAAACTCTACGTTTTGCTCCGCCGGCTTCTTCGCGCTGCAGGTCGGCCGGCAAAAAATCCCGGTCGTGCGCACCCCGACGATAAAAATGCCTTCGAAGCTGGAATCCCGCGCACAGAGCGCGCGATACATCGTCGGGACGGGAGGGAGAAGTTCCATCATGATGCGCGCTCCACTTTCATGGTAAAACAACCGCGTGTCACGCTTCGGACTTGCACGAAAGCGACTTCGGGATTCGCCAATATCGCCTCGATCACGGACTCCGGGTTGTCGCCTGCCAATTCGGCAGCGATCATCTCATCGCGCGCATCGTAACCGCGCACGGCGCGACCCTCGCGGAACGCAGCCGGATATTCGTCCACGGTCGAATAGCGTTCGCACGTTTCTTGATGAAGAAAAATCGATCCACCTTCCGAATACGGTCGGCCAGGTGGAATTGATTGGTAAGGGAACAGGACGAGCGCTTCTCCCGGGACCGCCCAGCGCAGACAATGCCGACACGGATACGCATTGGGCTTGTCGGCGACGACGATCTGATGATCCGGGGCGGAAGTGCGGCGGGCCACCTCAGTCAGTTCGGTTGGGAATGGGACGACACGAAACGTTTTCTTCACACCCCGATCCTACGACGTCCAACCGCGGCGCCGCATCGACGGAAATCAGGCGAGGAATTCGACGTTCACTTTAGGGGGTTACTCCGATGATGCTGAAACTTGTCGGCGTGTCGTGAACGAGGCATCCTCGGCTCGATGAGATTAGCCACGGTCTTATTCTGTCTGGGAGTTACCGCCGCTTTCGGCGAAACTTTGCCAGAGCGTCGCCCGGCCTTGGTCGGATCGGGGGCGGACTCGCTCGTGAACCTGATCGACACGCAAGGCTTGATGCAAAAAGGACAGCGCGACGCATGGGTGATGTTTCGTTGTGTGGTGGGGCCGGATGGAAAGGTCGGCGAAGTGTTGACCTTTCGCGTGTCGCCAGAGGCGGAGCTTCTGAAGCACGAGGTTTCGAGGACCCTCAGGAAGGCGAGGTTCATCGCGCCGGTTAACAAGCATCACTGGACGTATGCCTCGGTCTCAGGGACGGTAATTTTCTTCATCTCGAAGGGACAGCCGCGGCTCCGCGTTTACGAAAATCAGGAGATGGATGAGCTGAAGCGTGGCTCAGATTTTATCGCGCCCCAGCCGGTGTACGTGCCCAACTCTCCGCCGTCCCTGGTCAGCTATCCTGGCCATGCGGATTCTCTCTCCACTCCGGGAACGGTCACGCTGCGTCACAGCGTGGACGCCAACGGGAAAACGACCGATGTGAAGGTGGTAAAGGAAACTCCGGCCGGGGAGCACTTCGGCGACGCGGCGCTGGCGGCCGTTCGTGAAATAGACTTCCTCCCGGCTTACCGAAACGGCAAACCGACCGCCAGCACGCTCACGGTCGACTTTCGCTTTCTAGTGCCCGGGAGATAAGAAAACGCCGCTGGATTTCTCCAGCGGCGCTTTGGTTATTTTGAAACTGTCGGCTAACGACTAGTAGCGGTAATGCTCGGACTTGTAGGGACCTTCGACTGGCACGCCGAGGTATTCGCTCTGCTTTTTCGTGAGCGTGGTCAGCTTAACGCCGATTTTCTCGAGGTGCAGACGGGCGACTTCTTCGTCGAGGATCTTCGGCAGGATGTAGACGCCCGGCTTGTATTTGTCTTTGCCGGCCCAGAGGTCGAGCTGCGCGAGGACCTGGTTGCTGAAGCTGTTCGACATGACGAACGACGGATGGCCGGTAGCGCAACCGAG
>JBDUAE010000101.1:0-6955 GCA_040004805.1 Chthoniobacterales bacterium
GGAAAGTTCGGGAAGACCAGTCCGGTGACCAAATAGAGAACGATCGCCTGACCGAGGAGGACGAGAAACTGGTTGAACTCCCAGTCGTGCCGGTTCCGGAGATCGAACATGGCCCACCACGTCTGCGCGCAAGCCATCAGGAGCGTGGCGGCCCACAAACGCGTCGGCCAATATTCCTTGATCAGTTCGCGCGCCAGCATCCTTTCGCGGAAGCCTTGCAAGACCTCGGTGACGGCGAGTCCGATGATGATCGAAAGTAAAACCGAGAGATAACTGAACTCATCCATAAGCGAGAAAGGCCATGCGGCAGCGTAGCCTAACGAGGCATTCAGATTTCTGCAAAACGATGCTTGCCCTGATTTCGCGTGGACCTGCTTGGGGAGCGATTTGCGCAGGCCGCGGTGGCGATTAAACACAACGGCGTGAACCCGGCGAACGACGGCGCGATTCCCAAGGCGGGTGTCCGTCCGGATTTGCTTGCCGCGGGTTGCTGGCTGGCGATTTTTTTAGTCGCAGCGAAAGCGTTTTCTGGCGACATCCCGTGGTGGCCCGGGCTGACGGAGCGGTTGCTCAGCCTGATCGCGTCTTCCTGGAGTGATGTTCTTTTCGCGCTCGCGGTTGGATTGGTCGGCGAGATCGTGGTTCGCGCGCTTTCTCGTTGGCAAAAACTGGCGCGACTGCTGCAAGGGGCGGTGCTCATCTTCCTGGTGCTGGCCGCGTTTTACGCCGTGATCGCGGTCGGTATTTTTCAATATTTTAAGCGCCCGCTCACCTATCAACTCATCGGTTTGGTGGGGAATGCAGCCGCGATCCGATCTTCGATTTGGGAACGGCTGACGCCGCTCACCCTGGGCGCGCTGGTGTTGGTGCCGACGGTTTATTGGTGGATTGCGACCCGGCGGAAAATTAGCCGACACGGACTCGCGCTCGCGCTGGTTTTGGCAGTCGGCTGGATTGCGACCGGCAGGGTATTGCAACAGAACGGCTGGGAAAAAGAGAAGCTGGGATATCTCGGGCTGAGTCCGCACGTGGAGCTTTTGCGCACGACGGCGCTGGGACTAGCCGGCGGCCTGCGACCGATTTTTCCGAAGGGTTTTCCGCGTGAGTATGAGGACGAATTTCGGACGATCGGCGCGCGCGGCGGCGAGCCACCACATTTCGTTTTGCCCGCCGGCGTGGCACGGTCGAAAAACGCGATCGTCGTCGTTCTGGAATCCGTCGGCACGAAATATCTCGGGCTCTACGGCAGCTCCGAGGACGGCACGCCGACGCTGACCGCAGAAGCGCAACACGCGCTCGTGTTCGAGAATATTTACGCCCACGCCAGTTTCACCTACGCCTCTTTTCGTCCGATTAATTTCTCGGTCTACCCCGGTTTGCCCTGGCATTATTCCTTGCTCGAGGATGGCCGGCCTTTGCCCGAAACTCTCGCGGGACGGATGAAAAAAACGCAGGGCGCGCGCACTGCTTACATCACGAGCGGCGACCTCTATTGGGGCGATCAGCGTTGGCTTCTGGAACGCGAGAATAGTTTCGACGCTCTTTTCGGGGCGCCGGACCTGGGTTGTCCGCTTCTGAGTTCGTGGGGAACCGAAGACCGCTGCGCGATCGACCGGGTGATTGCGTTTATCACCGAGCAACCGGGTCAGCCGTTTTACGTGGTTTGTTGGACGGATCAAACCCACGATCCTTATCTGCTCGGCGGCGGAAAAAGCGCGGATGGGCAGAGCGATCTGGACCGCTATCTGGCGGTTTTGCACCAGACTGATGCGCAACTGTCCCGGCTCTTCGCCGCGCTCCGTGAACGCGGTTTAGCCGACGACACGCTCGTGGTCGTGACGGGCGATCACGGCGAGGCGTTTAGCGATCCGCACGGGCAGCGCGGTCATGCGTGGTCGGTCTACGAGGAGGAAGCGCACGTGCCGCTACTGATTTGGAATCCGCGCCTTTTTCCGGAAGGCGGGCGGGTGGCGACCATCGGCGGACACGTGGACCTGAATCCGACGCTGGCGGATTTGCTCGGGGCGGAACCGCCTAACGAGTGGCAGGGCTACAGCCTGTTTGACCCGGCGCGACCGCCGCGTGCCTTCTTCATGGCGATCGCGGGAGGGAGCGTCTTCGGGGTGCGCGAGGGCGATTGGAAATACATCTACGATGTGACGACGGGGCGCGAGTCGCTCTTCAATCTGCGGAACGATCCGAAAGAGCAGCGCGATCTGAGCGCGCAGGAAGCGGCGCGAATGAAGCCATTGCGGGAGCGAGTCGCGGCCTGGGTTTCGTTCGAAGAAGCCTTCTTGTGGGGCCGGAAGAATTGAGCCGGCGTCACCTTCGCCGTTGAGGGAATGAGGGATTGAGCGGAACTTCCCCTCGGCGATGCAGGCTACGATTCTTATTGTCGATGACGAGAAGCACACCCGCGATGGGTTGCGTCGGCTATTCGACGATCAATACGACACCTATGTGGCGGAGGATATCAAAGGCGCGATGGATGTGCTGGAGCGCGACCCGATCGATGTCCTGATTACCGATCTCCGGCTTGCCGGCGACGATGGGATGACCTTGATCGAGCGCGCCTTGAAGCTGCCGCGGCCGCCGGTTTGCATCATGATGACGGCTTACGGCTCAGTCGATACCGCGGTCGAGGCGATGAAGCGCGGGGCTTACGACTTTGTGACCAAGCCGCTCAACCTGGACAAGGTGGAAATCCTGATCGCGCGTGCGCTTTCCGCCCGCCGGATGGAGCAGGAAAACCGGACGCTGCGCAAACAGGTGGAGGAGCGTTTCGGCCTCGAAAACATGATCGGGGAATCGGCGGCGCTTCGCGAAGTGATGGATACGATTCGGCAGGTGGCGCCTTCCTCTGCGAACGTGCTCCTCGATGGCGAGAGCGGGACGGGCAAGGAAGTAGCCGCGCATGCAATTCACAATCTGAGCCGGCGCCACAAGGCGAAGTTCGTCACGGTGCATTGCGCGGCGCTTTCGCCGACCTTGCTGGAGAGCGAGCTTTTCGGGCATGAACGCGGCGCGTTCACTGGCGCACACGAGCGCCGGGTGGGGCGATTCGAGCAGGCGAACGGCGGGACGATCTTCCTCGATGAAATCGGCGAGATCGACCAGAGCACGCAGGTAAAATTGCTGCGGGTGATCAGCGAAGAACGCGCTTTCGAACGCGTGGGCGGAAACCAATTATTGAAAGCGGATGTGCGTCTGATCGCGGCCACGAACAAGGATTTGGCGGCGCTGGTGAAGGAAGGGAAATTCCGCGACGACCTCTATTTCCGGCTCAACGTCGTCCACATCACGATGCCGCCTTTGCGTGATCGGAAGGAGGATATTCCGCTCTTAGTCCGCGCATTTCTGAAGCATTTTTCGCAGGTGAATGAGAAGCCGCTGCTCGATTTGACGGCGGACGCGATGAATACGCTGCTGCATTACGATTGGCCCGGAAATGTGCGAGAACTGCGTACCGCGATCGAGCACGGCGTGGTGATGTCGAATGGCCCCAAGGTCACGCTGCGCGAACTCCCGAGCGGCATCCGTCAGGCTACGGGCGCGAATCTTCTGGGTGGCGTGGCGAAAGGTTTAGGCGACCGGGTTAGCCCGCTCGATCTGCATGAAACCGAGCGGCGCTTGATCCTGCAGGCGCTGGCGAGCACGAAGGGCAACATTACCGCGGCGGCGCGCAAGCTGGGAATTAGCCGACGCACGCTCCATCGCAAGATCAACGAGATGAACGCGTCTGGAAACGAAGCGGAAAAGAGCGCGCTGGACACTCAGCCGACGGAAAGAGAAACTCCCGGCCAACTCAAAGGATGAGGGGGCAGAAATTGATGGAGTAAGTTTCGCGCCGCCTCGCGTCCGCCCTTTTTCATTGCCCACCCGTCTGCTGTTTTCTTTTTCCTATGCCCGGATCCGCTGATTTCATTCAACGCACTGTCCACGCGCTCGAAGAGGGCGGCACCGCAGTCTGGATCAAACGCGTCCTCGTGGTTGTGCTCGTTCTCGGCCTGTCGATTTTTTATATGCTGCACGAGTTCAACGGCCTCGCGACTTCGCAGGCGATGGATCAGGCGCAAATCGGGCGCAACATCGCGAGCGGTCTGGGCTGGCGGACGAACTTCGTACGCCCTCTCGCCGCCGGGCAACTGCAGCGCGCGGGCAAAAATGTGGCCCAACGCATCTGGTACGACACTTATAACGCGCCGCTGCCGCCCTTGGTGACAGCGTTCGTGCTGCGGCCGATTAAACGTTATTGGATCATGACGGCGAGCGATGTGCAGTCGGCTGCCGACAAGGCGATCGTTTTTGCTTCGATCTGCTTCTTCCTCGGTTCGCTCGTGATTCTTTATTTCACCGCGCTCCGGCTTTTTGATCAACGCCTCGCCACGCTCGCGACCGCGCTGGTTTTGCTCTGCGATATGATGTGGAAATACTCGCTCTCGGGGTTGCCGCAGATGCTGATGTTGTTCATTTTTAGCGCGACGCTGTATGTCCTGATGCGGGCGATCGAAGCGCAATATCGCGGCGGCGCCGTCGGGATTTGGCTGGCCTTGACCGGCTTAGGCTTTGGTTTGCTCGCGCTCTCGCACGCGCTCACGATTTGGATGTTTCTCGGGATGCTGGTGGTCTCGATTTTCTTTTTCCAACCGCGCGGCTGGGCGGCGCTGATCATCCTGGGAGTGTTTCTGGCGGTTTACTCGCCTTGGCTGGTTCGGAATTTTGTCATCACGGGAAATCCGGCCGGGGCCGCGATGTACTCCGTCTTGGACGGAATCAAGCACTCAGAGGCGGGCCACATGCGGCGGATGGCACTGGATCTCGCTGACGTCGGGCCGGGGCACTTCCGTTCCAAAATCGTCTCGAATGTGGTCGGCGAAACGAGCCGGCTGCTGGAATATCTCGGGAATAGTTTGGTGGCGCTGACTTTCTTCGTCGCTCTGCTTCACGTCTTTAAGCGACCCGAAACCTCGGTCTTGCGCTGGATGGTTTTGGCGATGTGGCTGGGCGCATTTCTCGGGATGGCGATTTACGGATTGCCCGAGGAGCAAGGCGTCTCTGCGAACCAGATTCACCTTTTGTTTGTCCCGATCATGACCTGCTTCGGGCTGGCCTATTTGCTCGTGCAATGGAATCGGCTCGAGATCGATTATCGGATCGCGCGCATCGGTTTCCTCACGCTCCTGTTCGTGATTTGCGCGTTGCCGATGGGTTTTACGGTGTTACTCCCGAGCACAAAAGGCGGAGTGCGCTGGCCACCTTATGTTCCGCCCTATATCTCGGTTTTGAATGCCTGGATGAAGCCGGAAGAAATGACCGCCTCCGACATGCCGTGGGCGATCGCCTGGTACGCCAACCGCCGCGCGCTCTGGGTTCCGGACACGGTGAAGACGTTCACGGAATTTCACGATTACGGTGCGTTTGGCGCGCCCTTGAATGGACTTTATTTGACGCCGATCAGCGGGAGTCAGAATACGCTTTCCGACATTTTGAAAGGCGAGTATCGCGATTGGGCGCCGATGATTTTGCGCAGCGTGGACTTGCAAAAATTCCCGCTCGGCTGGGCCACGCTCCTCGGTCTCGATAACGAATGCGTCTTCTTTTCCGATCACGATCGGATGCGCGCGTCGGCTCCTTGAGTTAACGAGCTGACACGCCATCCGCAGGGCCGCGCGTCGTTCCCGCGGAGTTTTCCGTTTACGATCACGCTGGCCGCGATATGAATGGGCCGTGGCGCAATCGAATAAACTTTTCGGGACGGACGGCGTCCGCGGCGTGGCCAACGTGGAACCCGTCACGGCCGAGACCGCGCTCAAGCTGGGACGCGCCGCCGCGCACGTTTTCACGAAATTAAATCCACGCACTTTACCGGCGGGCGCGCGGCCGAAGATCGTGCTCGGCAAAGACACCCGGCTCTCTGGTTACATGCTGGAGAATGCGCTCGTGGCCGGCATTACTTCGCTCGGCGTGGATGTGCTCGTGATCGGCCCGCTGCCGACGCCGGGGGTCGCTTACATCACGCGCTCGCTCCGCGCGGATGCCGGCATCGTGCTCTCGGCCTCGCATAACGCGTACGAGGATAACGGGATCAAATTCTTCCGCCATGACGGCTATAAATTAGACGACCGAATTGAAAACGAGATCGAGGAACTGGTCTTCAGCGGCGAGATCGATTCGATCCGGCCCACCGCCGGGAAGATCGGCCGCGCCCGTCGCATCGATGACGCGCTCGGGCGCTACGTCGAGTTCGCCAAAGCCAGTTTTCCGCGCGGAATGTCGCTCGAAAAAATGCGGATCGCAGTGGATGTGGCGAACGGCGCGGCCTACAAGTCGACGCCCTGCATTCTCCGCGAATTGGGCGCGGATTTGATCGTGGCGCACGACGAACCGAACGGGACCAACATCAACGCCAATTGCGGGAGCACGCACCCGGCCGAGATCCAGCGGATCGTGCGGGAAAGCGGCGCGAGTGTCGGGATTACCCATGATGGCGACGCGGATCGCGTGCTGCTTTGCGACGAGAATGGCGAGCTGGTGGATGGCGACGAGATTCTCGCGATCGCTTCGCTGGATTTGCTCAGATCCGGCCAATTACGCGAGAACACGCTCGTCGCCACGGTGATGAGTAACTTCGGCCTCGATGAAACTTTGGCGGCGGCAGGCGGGAAGGTTTTGCGGACGAAAGTGGGCGACCGTTATGTGATCGAGGAGATGGTAAAACGCGATCTGAACGTGGGCGGCGAGCAAAGTGGCCACATGATTTTTCGCGACTTTAGCACCACGGGCGATGGCATCGTCTGCGCCCTGCAAATCTTGCGAATTTTGCGCGCAACCGGGAAACCGCTGAGCGAGTTGAAGCGCGTCCTGACGAAGTATCCGCAGGCGCAGCGGAATCTGCGGGTAAAAGCGAAACCGCCGCTGGAAGAATTAGCCGACATCATGAAGCTAGTCGGCGCCG
>JBDUAE010000450.1:0-2093 GCA_040004805.1 Chthoniobacterales bacterium
GCAGTAGTGCGAGCGCTTCCGATAAATCGTTAGGCGCGACTTGGAAACGCGCGTAGCGCAGCGCGAGTCCGCACTCCTCCAGCGCGGCATTCTGGATTTGCGGCGAGAGCGAATGGGCCACCGGGTCGCCCAAAATGCCGAGACGGATTTGGGCGGCGTCGGCCGGTCGGCCCGCTGCCCAGGACCGGAGATCCTCGAGCAGGTAAACATCTTTCACGCGAGCATGGTAGGGACGCCGCGCCACGGCGTCCACCGGCGTGGCCGATCTACCAAGTTCCCTGCCGTCTGCTACTATCTACCGCGATGCCAGACCCGACTGAAGTGGAAAACCCGGCGCCGACAGATTTCATCCGCGAAATCGTGTCGGAGGACGTGCGCACCGGAAAGCATAAGCAAATCCATACCCGGTTCCCGCCCGAGCCGAATGGCTATCTCCACATCGGACACGCGAAGGCGATCTGCCTTGGCTTCGGGATTGCGCGGGAGTTTGACGGCATTTGCAATTTGCGGATGGACGATACCAATCCGGCGAAGGAAGAAGCGGAATACGTCGATTCAATTGTAGCTGACGTGAAGTGGTTGATTGGCGGTTGGGCCGAAGGGAATCTCGGTTTGAAGGCGAAAGGGCAGCAGCCGGAAGCGGCGGGCAACGACTTCCTGCAATCAGCCGTTAGCAATCCGAAATCAGAGATTCCCAGCGAACCCTTTCACGCTTCGGATTACTTCGAGCAATTCTATGAGTGCGCGCTCAAATTAGTGCGCGAAGGCAAGGCCTACGTCTGCGATCTCACGCCGGAACAGACAGACGAATATCGCCGCCTCGGGCAGGATGGACCGTTTCGCGATCGCGCGGTGGCGGAGAATCTCGATCTGCTTGGGAGAATGCGGGCGGGCGAATTTGCCGACGGCGAGCGCACGCTGCGGGCGAAGATCGACATGCAGGCGGCGAATCTCTGGCTGCGCGATCCGATCCTTTACCGCATCCGGCACGCCGAACATCACCACACCGGCGGCAAGTGGTGCATTTATCCGATGTACGATTTCGCGCATTGCCTCAGCGATTATATCGAAGGGATCACGCACTCGCTTTGCACGCTCGAGTTCGAGGTCCATCGCCCGCTCTATAACTGGATCTTAGAGTCGTTAGACTTGCCGCGGACTCTGCCGCGCCAGATCGAATTCGCGCGCCTCAACATTGATTACACGGTAATCAGCAAGCGGAAGCTGCTCCAGTTGGTGAATGACGGGGCGGTGAAGGGCTGGGACGATCCGCGGATGCCGACGCTTTCCGGAATGCGCCGGCGCGGCCTGACCGCGAGCGCGATTCGCGAATTTGTTACCGAAGTGGGCGTGACGAAGTATCCGAGCCTGACCGAATTTAGTCTGCTCGAACACGCGGTCCGGAATGAGTTTAACAAGACCGCGCAACGGCGTTTTGCTGTCCTCCGCCCGATCAAGGTGGTGTTGACCAATTATCCCGAAGGCAAAACCGAAGAACTGCTCGCGAACAACAACCCGGAAAATCCGGAGGATGGAATCCGCCATTTATTCTTCGGACGCGAGCTCTACATCGAGGAGGCCGACTTCATGGAAGTGCCGGCGCCGAAGTATTATCGACTCCGTCCAGGCGGTGAGGTGCGCTTGAAATACGCTTACATCATCAAGTGCGAGGAAGTGGTGAAAGACGCCGCCGGCCATGTGGTGGAGCTGCGCTGCACCGTGGATCTGGAGAGCAAATCCGGAGGCGCGACCTCGAATCGCAAAATTAAGGGGACGATCCATTGGGTGAGTGCCGCCCACGGGATCGACGCGGAAGTGCGGCTCTACGACCGCCTTTTTACGGTCCCAGAACCGGACGCGGACGGCGATTTCAAAGCGCACTTGAATCCGAATTCGCTCGAGATCGTGTCGGCTAAATGCGAGCCCTCGTTAGCCGACGCCACGCCTAACGAGCGTTACCAATTTGAGCGCCTTGCCTACTTCGCGCTCGATTCCGATTCGAAACCCGGTCACCCCGTTTTCAATCGTACGATCACGCTCAAGGACACTTGGGCGAAGGAAGCGAAGAAGAGTTAAGCCCGTCGCTCTAAAAA
>JBDUAE010000102.1:0-6946 GCA_040004805.1 Chthoniobacterales bacterium
CGCACCTCGAATTTGTCGACATGGGCGGCCACGGCTACGCCGTCGTCACCGCCGGCCCGGAGGCCGTCGAAAGCGAATTCGTCTGCATCCCACGCCCGATCACGCGCGCGACCACGCCCGATGGAGGCCCGCTCCGCTACCGCGTCACGCACCGCGCCGAGCGCTGGCGCGCCGACGAACGCCCGAAGCTCCAACAGCGCGTGGTCGAGGGCGACGCCAAGCTGTCGATTTGACGAGTCCCGGGGCCGTGCCGGCGAACCATAGCGGATACCGTCGCCAATATGGCAGCTTCCACCGTGGCCCGATACCTCGCCGCCCTTCTCGCGCATCGCCGCGCCGCGCTCAGCGCGGTGCGCAAGGCGATCAATTACCTATTCCGAAACACTCCGCCTTACCGCCACGCGAGTTCCTGTCCGGGATCGCTATGCAGCGGCGGCGTGCTCTAGGATCGCGTCGGCCTGAAACGACATCAACGTGCCGTCTCGGCGGCGCTGGAGGACAATGACTTGTGCGTTGTCCAGCATACCTTTGGCATCTAGTCGTTCGCAGATGGTAGCTGCGAACCGCGGATCGGCCACCACCCTCTCCGGGTTCGATCCGGGCGATGCCGGCCAGGATCCAAGGTTGACCGTTTTCGCCCGACAGCTCTCGGTGTATACAATGGCCGAGACCCGATAGACGGGCTCTGGTTGCGGCGCCGCCGCATTCTCCGTCAGCACCGATGAGCACGCATCTTGCGGAGTTCCGAGCGGCGGGCGTCTCGTCGCGATTTCCCGGGCGAACTCGAGTTGGCTCCAGTGAATCTTGCAGCCCAGGTTTTCATAATAGTCCACCGGTAACACCGTCACTACCGTCATGGTCACGGCGTCCCTGATCGCGACGAAGCACTGCTGATCGCGCGCGCTAAAGAAAAGCAGATGTTCGCGGTTCGTCCCTTTTTCTTCCGATACCCTGATCGTTAGATCGTCGTCCAGGAGCTGACCCACCGACTCGTGCGACATCGTTAGCCGCTCACTCACGCGCTGAAAAGCATGCCGGCTGAACCAACTTTGCCTAGGACTCGTCATTTCCACACGAGGGTACAAAGCATTCCGCGCGCCCGCCGCCGCAGCCGGGGAAAGTCGGGGTCAGGGAGTAAGCGGCGCAATCGTAGCCTGTCATCCTGAGCCGCGGAGACGGCGTAGGAGCTCGTCCCTGCTGCACCCCCATTTTTCTTCCAGCTGTTTCATCAGCTGCTCGCGTTCCAGGTCCAGCTCAGCCATTCTCTTCTGCGACTGCACGATCCGCTTCAGCCACTGCGCCTCCGCCACTTCATCGAGAACGGCCCGCCGCCTCGCCGCCCCACGCTGTTTCCTCGATTTCATGCGCGTTACTCCTCGGTCTGAGTTCAATTGCGCCGCGCCCGGTCGTCAAAGCAAATAGTCTCCTCGGCCGAGCCGTCCTGTTGGATCACGCGAATCTCGCCCCCGCGCGCTACCGCCCAGCTCTTCGCGTACCGGATCGCTTCCCCACCAAGTGACCGGAGCAAACCGGGTCGCGCGTGAGTTTACATCGGCTGATCGGTTCACCGGTTTCGTATCGACAAGAAGGCGCGGAATCGCGCAGCATGCGGGATAGATTTTGCGCAATTTGCCGCTCAGCTTTCTTCCTGTAACGCAGCTCTGCTCTAAGCGATCGGGCAGAACGACGAAAGGCACACCCCCAAACAAGAGACAATCTTACGTCTTCGTACCTTCACAAAGCTTAGAACTAAACTCGCTCAGCTTCGTAGCCCGTAATTGCAAAAACTCCGCGTAATCGGCTTGCGCGTAGTCAAACTCACCGGCTGCGGGCATCACGTTCGAGCGAAGGATTGCGTCGGCGTCGTCCTTGTCAGCCATTAGCTCGGGAACATATTGTTGCGGATCGGCATCGCTAATCGCGTTGTTCTCAGCAGCGGCGAGCATGCAGATGTTTGCCAGAGCGTTAGCCTCCTCTTTCGCTTTGATCCGCCGCAGATGCGCTCGGGGATAAATATGGTGAAATTGTTTTTTGTTGAACTGCGACAGCGCCTCCGTGGTGTCGACCTGCGCACCGTTCGTCAGATTGCGAGGGTGAACAGCAGCTAGCGCAAGAATGAATGCACGGGTCCGCGAATTGTTCGGGCGAAAGAGGCTCACGGTTAGCTGTGTCGTGCTGAGAGGTTCGCCAAAGGTTTGCGGGTCTCCACCGCTTTGCACGAACGTCAAAACCGCTTCCAAATCTTTGGTAACAAAGCCCTCGCCGCCCACGCGGTAGCGCTCACTAAAGGCCGATCTCCAGAACCATTGCCGAATTCGCGTGATCTGTCTTGCATCCAACTGCTGCAGCTTTGAGCAAATGTAGCAAATCACGATCAGCAGGGCCTCATACGGGAGGAAATCCCAACTATAGATGCCGAACTCCGTCGCCAGCAGATCGACGGCGCGTAACAGCGCGGATTTTGTGTTCGCGACAAGTTCCGTCATCTTCGCCTCCTCTAAATCGCGTAGCGTGAGAAGCTGACTTTTCTTCAGCCCGGCGAAGTGCACTGCGCCTAAGCACTTCAGAATTGTTGTCGGATCAATAGCTTCAAAGCCTTTGCTCTCCAGGGATGCCGCGACTTTTCCCGAGAGTTCGTTCAAATCGAAGCGTGGCGACCACGTGGCAGCCACCATCAGGTCATACATGGACAGTTTTGTGCCCGAGCTGTTTATTCTTTCAAAGATTGGGCAGACCTCTTCGACGCTCAGCTCTTTCAGAACCACTACGGGTAGCCGGTAGCTCGAAAACGCTTCGACCAAGTCATCAAGTCTTTGCTGATATTTTTTTGATTCTGCATGCGTCTGTAGCCCAGTCCGGAAGTTCAATAACTCCGTCGTATTAAACAGCCAGCGCATTGGGAAAACCGTGGTGGAATCAGCTACCGGCAATTCGACGAATTCCTCGCTGTTCAGATTATATCCGGCTGCAAAGCCCGGCTCGCCCGGCGGCGCACCAAGACACGAGTAAACAACTGTGATTCGCTGCTGGCCGTCGAGCACGTAATCTGTGGGCGAATGGTCATCGGTCTGCGGTAGCTTGAAGTCGCCGAGCTTGCGCTCGACGGCGAGCTTGGTGTGGGTGCGCCATAG
Organism: Chthoniobacterales bacterium; assembly: GCA_040004805.1. Taxonomy (GTDB): domain Bacteria; phylum Verrucomicrobiota; class Verrucomicrobiia; order Chthoniobacterales; family UBA10450; genus JACCTI01. The sequence continues at coordinate 3,132 of JBDUAE010000102.1, forward strand.
AAGCACACTTCCGACAGGGTAATTGTTGGAGATACTATCCAATAGGTTGAGCGCCTGTTCTTCCCTCCAGACGAACTTCCGCTGGAATTGTGGAATCTTGACCTCTCCCCGTTCGATATCGCCGATAACGTCTCGGAGAAAAGATGTCTTTGTCTCGAGTCTGCCGCCAAGGTGCGCCTTACTGCGCTTGATCGCTTCAGGTGATTGAACTTGGACGTTGTCCCGAGGTCCGTCTTCCACAACTACCGTTTTCGCCATATTGTTCCTGTTGCTTCGAGATCCCGCGTATGTACCGACAGGTCACTGCCGAGCGTAACCCCTCGCGCCTGTGCCGGTGAACTCGCGAGCACTCTTGCTCGATGGATCACGGAAGCGGTCGCACGATTATCACCAGCTCGATTCATCGCGAATCTCACGCGCGGGCTCAAGCACAATCGTTTTTTCTACAATTGAACCAGGCCGGTGCGCAAGGCGTAGCGGACCAGCTCCGCCACGGAATGGACCTGGAGCTTGGCGAAGACCTTCGCCCGATGGGTCTCGATTGTTTTGATGCTGAGGCCTAGCTCCGCCGCGATCACCTTCGTCGATTTGGAGTCGGCGATGAGGCGGGCCGTTTCTCTTTCGCGGTCGGTCAGCGTGCGGAGTTTGCCGCTGGTGGCGGCGATGTCGTCGCACACTGCGGTGATGCCATGGGAACGGAACCGGTCGTGATGCCGGATCGACTCGAGCGCGCGGAGTAACGTCTGCGGCCCTTCGCTCTTCAGGACGCAGCCGCGGGCTCGCGAGTGGAAGGCTTCCGCGAGGGCGTGGCGGCATTGCGTGCCGGTGAAGATGAGGACCTCGATCTCGGGCAGGGCGCGGTGGATCTCGCCCGTGGCTTCGAGGCCATTCAGGTGCGGCATGGTGTAATCCATGATCACGAGGTGCGGCCGCAGCTCGGTGGCGCGGGCGATTGCTTCCCGCCCGTCACTGGCCGTGGCGCAAATTTCCCAGTGGGGCTTTTCGGCCTGGAGCAGCGTCGCGAGGCCGGCGTGGATGGTGGGGTGATCGTCCGCGATCAACAAACGGGTGGCCGCCGCGCTGGAAGGCGCGGTGCCGTTGCCAGTCATACCCAAGGCGGGACTAGACACGGACCTGTATAAGCCCTGAATTCCGCGCGGAGCGCAAGGAGTTTATCACGCGCCAGGCGTAATCATCACGTTTCGAGCTAGACAGGATTTACAGGACCAAAGAAGTCGGGTAGAACGCGGTGAGCGCGAATGACCCATGGTTCCCGGGTGATAAGGACGCCGCGCGGCGGCGTCCGAGACGCATGATCAGATGAAAGAACCTCCGAGGGCGAGAGAGAGCGCCCCGTTGGGCGGACATCGCAGCGCGATGTCCCTACCCTACGCCGGGTCACGCGTGACCGGAACCTCAGGAAACACCGAACCCGCCCTGGCAGGGGCGGCAGATACACGCGTCACCCACAAATATCTCGGGGCCTACGCCATACCGCTGCGACGCAAGCTCGCACGCAGCCGAGCCGTTCCTGCTTGCTTATTTCCGGACCGTTTGTGAATCTCGCAACAATCGACGCCACTTGCGCGTTGTTGTTGTTCTTCCCACAGGCCAGAATTCTATGAAAATCCCCCGTCTCCTCCTTCCGTTCCTCGCCTTGCTCCTCGGCTTCGCCTGGCCCGCCCCGGCCGCGACCACGGTGAGCTTCAGCAACGGGGCGCCGATCACGATCAATGACAATGCGATCGCGAGTCCGTATCCATCCACAATCACGGTCAGCAACCCGGCGACGACGACGACGAAGATCCAGGTCCTGCTCAACAATTTTTCGCACACTTATCCCAAAGATGTGGACATCCTGCTCGTCGGCCCACAGGGCCAGCGCTGCATGCTCATGTCGGACGCGGGCGGCGGCAATCCCGGCGTCATGAGTGCGATCCTCAACTTCTCCTCCACCTTTCCCACGGTCGTGCCGCAAAACACCGCGCCCAGCGGCAATTATCGCCCGGCAAATTATGCGAATGATTTTAATCCTGGCGACCTGACCGATTCCTTCCCCGCACCCGGCCCCGGGACCCTGAACGACCAGCCGGCCGATCTGAATGTCTTTAACCTGACCAACCCCAACGGCACCTGGAGCCTCTACGTGGTGGACGACACGAGCGGCGACGCGGGCAGCATCGCCGGCGGCTGGATTTTGCAGGTGACGGTGCCGGCCGTCTTCACCGTCACCAATACGAATGACAGCGGCGCGGGCAGCCTGCGTGCGGCCCTGGCAGCGGCGGGCAACGACGACCTGATCAATTTCTCCTCTCTCTTCAACACGCCACAGACGATCAATCTGCTGACCGCTTTGCCCAACATCACCGCGAGCGTGACGATCCAGGGGCCGGGCGCGAATCTGCTCACCGTGCGGCGTGACTACAATGCGGCGACGGATTTCCGCGTCTTTAACATTCCGGGTGGCGTGGCCAACGGTGTCGCTATTAGCGGCATGACGATCGCCAACGGCAATGCCGGAAGCGCTCTTTTAGGCGGCGGCATTTCTAGCCTGAGCTCCCTGACGCTGACCAATGTTCACATCACTGGCAATCGAGCCGGTGCCGCCGGAGGGGCTAACCTTGCGTTCGCTGACGGAACTTTCACCGGCTGCACCTTCAGCGGCAACCGGACGACGAACGCCGCGGGCAGCGGCGGCGGGATTCTCTATCAAGGCGACGGCGGACACACTTTGCGGTTCGTCAGCTGTACCGTCAGCGGCAACAGTTCCGCCAATGGCGGCGGCGGCCTCGGGAATGCGAGTGCAGGCGGCGACAGCCGATTAGAAGTGGTCAACAGCACGGTTACGGGCAATAACGCAGCGGGTGGCGGCGGGATTGCTACCTTTACTCAAGGTGCGGGGACAACCGCCACGACCACACTTCGCAACACCATCATCGCGAGCAACACGCCCAACAACCTGACCACGGGCGGCGGCGCGGCGACGGTCACGACGCTCGGCTTCAACCTGAGCGACAACTACAACGGCGTCTTTACCCCGCTGGCCACCGACAAGACCACGGCGACACCGCGCCTCGGTCCCTTGAGCTTGAACGGCGGGCAAACGCCGACCCACGCCCTACTCGGCGGCAGTCCCGCGCTCGATGCGGGTGACGCTTCCGGCATGACCACCGATCAGCGCGGCGCCCCGCGCGTCTTCAGCACCAGCGCCGACATCGGCGCGGTGGAAATGCAGACCGATCCGTTCAACTTCACCGTCTTCAGCACCAGCGACGCCGGCGCGGGCAGCCTGCGCCAGGCCATCACCAACGCCAACGCCAGCGGCCCTGCGCTGCGCGACATCGTCTTCGCAAACAATCTCTCGGGAACCACGATCAATCTGCTCACCGCCTTGCCCGACATCACCACCAGTCTCACCATCAACGGCCGGGTCACGAATCCTACCACCGGGCAGCTCGACTCGATCGTCGTGCAGCGCGATTCGGCCGCGGCGAACTTCCGCATCTTCAATATCGCACCGTTCCTTTCCCGGGTGGCCATTAACACCCTGACGATCACCAACGGCAATGCCGGCAGCGGTATTTTTGGCGGCGGCATTTTTAGCAACAGCTCCCTGACGTTGACGAATGTTTATCTCACCGGAAATCAAGCTGGCAACGGCGGCGGGGTAGAGCTTGTTTTCGCCGATGGAGTTTTTACCGGCTGCACCTTCAGCGCCAATGTTTCGACTGACGCTGCCAGCGGCGGCGGCGGCGTTGGTTTCGAGGGCGATGGCGGACACACTCTGCGAATCGTCAGCAGCACCGTCAGCGGCA
>JBDUAE010000103.1:0-6934 GCA_040004805.1 Chthoniobacterales bacterium
CTCTCGTTGGAAAACATGGCGTCGCCGCCCGCCGTCTACCGTCTAATCCACGGCGCGATCCAACGGTCGTTGTCGGATAATTTAAACGTGTCCCTCGCGCCCGCAGACGCACCCAAGGTTTCTGACGTCTGTTTCGCCAACGCCGTGACGTCGGACGTCCTCTTCCGTGGCCGCAAAATCGCCGGCGCGGCGCAGCGGCGAACGCGCGCCGGCCTGCTCCACCAAGGCAGCATTCAATTAGATGGGCTTCCCGCACAGTTCCGGGAGACTTTTGCAGCAGCGTTGTCGGCTAGTTTTACTCATATCGAGCTCACTGCGGAGGTGATGGAGCGAGCGCAAAACCTTGCCGCGAATAAATACGGCACGCCGGAATGGCTGGAACAACGTTGACCTTCCGGTTTTGACTTTGAAGGGGCTCGTTTATATTCTGCCCACGTGGAAGTTTTCGCCCGCACCGCCGCCGCAAACGTTCCGTCGGCGGGATCGCTGGCGAGCGCCGCCCAAATCGTTCAAACGCAACTGAACGAAGTCGAAGCCAGAATCTCGCAGCAAGCGGCGGAATTTGATCCAGCGATCGAGGGTTACATCGCCTACGCGATCGGCGGGCAGGGAAAACGTCTGCGCCCGATGGTGGCTTTGCTCAGCGGCGGCGCGACTGGTGCCGTGACCGCGGCGCACGTGGATCTCGCGGTCATCCTCGAGCTGATCCACATCGCGACATTGGTGCACGACGATATTATGGACGAGGCGGAACGGCGCCGCGGGCAGCCGACCGTGAATGCGCGCTGGGGGAACGCGCTCAGCGTGCTCCTGGGCGATTGTCTTTTTGCGCAGGCGCTCAGTCTTTCGACGAATTTCGAAAAGGCCTCGGTCAGTCGCGCGATCGCACAAGCTGCGCGCGAAGTTTGCACGGGCGAGATTATCCAAACCCAGCGCCGCTTCGATCTTCATCTGGGCATTCCGGATTACCGGCGGATCGTGGAAATGAAAACCGGTTCGCTTTTTGCGGCTGCCGCGGAGCTGGGTGCAGTCTTGAATGAAATGGAGCCGTCCGTGGTTCGCGCTCTCCAGAGCTTTGGGATGAAAATCGGCGCCGCTTATCAAATTTACGATGATTGCCTCGATATCGCCGGGAGTGAGTCGGTGAGCGGAAAAACCCTCGGGACCGATCTCCGTAAGGGCAAGCTGACGCTTCCCGTCTTGATGCTTTTGAAAGCGGCGCCCGCCGTCGAACGCGAGCAGTACTCGCAGATGATCGTGAGCGGCAAAGTCGACGAGCTCACAGAAATTTTGCGGGCAGAAATCGGCACCGCGAGCCTCGGGCAATCGATCACCGCGGGCTGTGAGCTCATCCAGGAAGCGCAAACGGAGTTGTCGGTTTTGCCCCCGAGCGACTATGCGAATTCGCTCGGAGAACTCGGCGACGCCTTGCGCGATCTCCTTGACCAATTGCGCGAATAGATCACGCCCGAAGTGCCGTTAAAGCCATGCGGCCTCCCACCGTTCTCCCAATGGCGCCGCTAAAAATTCGCGAAATGCCGCAGGACGATCGTCCGCGGGAAAAATTGCTCGCGCGTGGCGCCGACGCGCTCACAGATGCCGAATTGATCGCGATCCAGCTCCGTACCGGAATGGTCGGAGCGAACGCGGTGCAAGTAGCCGGACAACTCCTCGCCCGCTACGGATCGCTCGTGGGCTTGAGTCGATGCACGGTGGAGGAATTATCCGACATCCCCGGGATCGGCCCGGCCAAGGCCATGCAATTGGTCGCGACCTTCAAGCTGGGACAACGTCTGGCGAAGGAAACGTACGCGCAGGCTAAGATCGATACGCCGGAATTGGTTTACGAATTACTCGGCCAGGAAATGCGCGGTCTACACAAGGAATCGCTCCGCGTCATCCTGATCGATACCCGATATCGCCTGATGCGGATCGAGCAGATTTCACTCGGGAGTTTGAATGAAAGTATTGCGCATCCACGCGACGTCTTTCGGCCGGCGGTGATCTCAGCCGCCTATGCCGTGATCGTGGTGCACAACCATCCTTCCGGCGATCCTTCCCCAAGCCAGGCGGACCACAGCCTAACGAGACGTCTCGGAGAAGCGGCGGCCATATTGCAGATCAAGCTGCTCGATCACATCATCATCGGCGCTCCCGGCGAGGGCCGGCAACCGTACTTCAGTTTCAAAGAAGCGGGCGTGCTATGAAAGTGCATCCCACCGCCGCGGTCGATCCTGCCGCCTCGATTGGTCGCGAGGTTGAGATCGGCGCCTTCGCCCTCATCGGACCCGAGGCGGTGATCGGGGACGAGTGCGTGATCCAATCTCACGTTGTGATCGAAGGAGAGGTGCGCCTGGGCCGCCAGAATCGGGTTGGATCGGGCTCCATCCTAGGCGGTCCGCCGCAAGATTTGGGCTTCAAAGAGGCGACCCGCAGCCGAGTCGAAATCGGCGATGGCAATATCATCCGCGAGCATTGCACGATCCATCGCGGGACCACGGCAGACAGCGCCACCACGGTGGGCGACGGAAATTTCCTCATGGCGGGCGTGCACATCGGACATAACTGCCAGATCGGCGGCGGCGTCATCATCGCGAACAATTGTCTCCTCGGCGGCTACGTTCGCATCGGCGACCGCGCCTTTCTTGGTGGCGGCACCGTCTTCCATCAGTACACGCGCGTCGGCCGGATGGTGATCACGCAGGGGAACTCCGGGTTCGGTAAGGACATCCCGCCGTTCGTGGTCGCGGCGCAGCGCAACGAAATCGTAGGGTTGAACGTGGTGGGACTTCGGCGCGCCGGACTGACCCCGGAGGAGCGCGACGAAGTAAAACGCGCCTTCAAATTACTCTACCGTTCCGGACTGAATACTCGACAGGCGCTCGAACGCGCCGCGGACGTGAAATGGGGACCACTGGGGCGTGAATTCTTCGATTTCGTCGCCGCCGCCGGCTCCAGAGGCATCGTCCCATCGCGCCGCGCCTCGCCTCACGAGGAAGATTAGGTAAGCGCGAGAAGAGCCAGCATTCGGCCAGTCTTCCCCTGCTCGGCCCGGTAGGAGTAGTAATGCCCAAGATCGCAGGCGGTACAGACGCCGGCGTCGTAAATGTTTTTCACTCCGCGCGCACGTCCGCTCGCGACGATCGCGGCAGCGAAATCTATTTCGTAATGGGGCGGCCGAATGCAGGGACTTAACTGCATCGTCAGATTCTCCGGCCGCGATCCAAACCGAGCGCCCATCAGCTCGATCGCATTGCCGGTGATATCCAGCGCAGTGCCCATTTTCCCGGAATGCAACAGCGCGATGCAGCGTTCCACGGGATCGACCAGATAAACCGCACAGCAATCAGCGACGTAGATGCCGAGGCATACTCCCGGTTGGTTTGTAAGCAATCCGTCGCAGTCGGGGAAGCAATCATCTCGAGTCGGTTTGCGATCGATCACCTCCAGCTGTCTTCCGTGCACTTGCTCCGCGGTCATGAAGGGAAAAGACGCCAGACCGAGTTCCGCGCGCGCGGCGCGATGAACAATATCTAATCGCCGCAACGCTTCCGTTTTGTCCTCTTTTACCGCGATCTCGGGAACTCGCGTCACAAATCCATGCACGCACCCGGCCACGGCTCCGAGAGCGGCGAATTGCTCGAGCGGAAGAGCGTGCTCCGACACAGGCCTAACGAACAGGCTCGCGCGTTCCCGCTTGATTCAGCGGCAGCGGAGTCGGCTTCGGCGGCGGGGTGGAAGCCGGATCCGTCCGCAGCTTCTTCCGCGTGCGCGGCTCATCGAGTTGATTGGCATAGGTGATTTCCGTTGCCGTCACCCGATCGAATTCTGCCATTGCGGCGTTGTAGGTAAAGAGCGCCTGCAACGAAGTCGACTGCGCGCGCGTCACTTCGACTCGCGCGTTCAAAACTTCAAGTTGCGTGCCCGCGCCCGCCCCAAGACGCGCACTGGCGAGCCGAAGCGCTTCCAGCGCCTGACCGACATTTTCCTGCTGGCTCCGGATCAGCTCCGCGCCCTGCACGATATTTGAGTAAGCCTGCTGCACCTCCAACTCGATCTGCCGCGCCGCATCGTCGTAAGTAATCTTTGATTGCTGGAGGACCGCCTTGGCCTGCTTGAAACGCCCGTAGGTCTGGCCCCAGTCCCAAATCGCCCAGGAGCCGTTCACGCCCAGAACATAGCCTGACCGAGTGTCGCGAATGTTATCGCTAATCGGTGAACTCAGAAACTCGGAGCCGCCGGTGGCGTTAACCTGCGGAAAGAAGCCCGCCCGGGCGACCCCGACTTGGGCCGAGCGATTCATCACATTGGCTTTTTGCTCCTTCAGAAACGGTCGGCGCTCCTTCGCGATTTCGATGGCGCGAGCCAGTGGGATCTTCCGCGGCTGGTAGGTCAATGCTCCGACACACTCCAGAGGGGAGCCGTCTCCGCGATTGGGATCGAAATCGAGCCCGATCGTCCGCGCCAGTTGCAGTTGCGCGATGCGATAATTATTCCGCGCGCTGATGAGATCAGGCTGCTGATTGGAGAGCGCTACCTGCGCCTGGAGCACATTGAAACGCGGAACCGTTCCGGCTTCGAAGCGATTTTGCTGATCCTGCAATTGGCTCCGGAGAAGGTTGACCGATTCTTCTTGGACGCCGATGAGCGCGCGGTTCAGCAGCACTTGATAGAATTGCGTCCGCACCGTTGCGATCACCTGATCGATCGTATCGCGAAAAGCGAAATAAGCCGCGTCGCGTTGGAAATCTGCGGAACGAATCTGCGAGACGACCCGGCCGCCGGCGAAGATCACCTGCGTGGCCTGCACCCGAATATTGTAGCTCGTATCCAGAGTAGAAAAGCCGCCGGTGAAGGCGCCCCCCGTTCCACCATCACCGGTAAAATTTCTCAGATGTCGATCGGTGTCAGAGAATGCTCCGGTTGCGTCGATCCGGGGCAAAGCATCCGCCCGCAACTCCAGATAAACTCCCTTGGTCCGCTCGATTTCCTGGCGTGCACGCTGGATTTCGGGGTTGCGCTGTAATGCGGTCAGGATCGCATCGTTTAGAGTGAACCGCGGGACGCCAGTTCGCTGCGTCGCAGTCATTTCGGTGCCAGCAAAGATCGTGCGATCCGAAACGAGCGCGGCGATGAGGAGAGATAAAGAGAGAAAAACGGAAAGCTTACGCATGAAATTCGGAACCGGGGACAAAGAGGTTGAGAGATTAATCGACGGTTTTTGCTTAGTCCACCAAGTTTAGCCGACATATGCAAAGCGTATGCCAATCGAGAACGTAATTTATAAGTATTAAAGGCTAAGATACTTATGCGGAAAGCATTACGCGAAGATCACTGCGGTTCTTCCCAACGCTGGGATTTGCGAATTCCATTTTCGTTACGAATTAATGGCTCGCACACCTGCAACCAAGCCGGCGGGCTCGCCGGCTATTTGTTCTGACAATAGTTGTAAATCTTGCTGTAAATCTGAAGCCACGCCTTCTGTTCCCCCGGACTCAGGTAGGTCATCACTTTCATTAAATTGCCCACCATTTCCTCTCGAATCCGCCGCACCAGGCTTGAGCCCTTTGCGGTGATGCACACGAGCACCTTACGGCGATCTTCCCGGCCACTGGTCCGGACGACGTAGCCTAAATTCTCCAGCCGCGCGACCAGACCGCTCGCAGCTGCGGTAGTGTGCCCCATTTTTTGCGCGATCGCGGACATCGTCAGCACTTCTTTCGGATCAAGCGCGACCAGGAGAAAGTATTGCGGGAAGGAAACGCCGCCGGGCGCAAGCTCCTTGCAAAGACGCAAAACGAAACAGCGCTGCAGTTCCAGAATGATGTGCGAGAGCTGCTCGACATCGCGGCGAAGTTCATCCGGGCTACTGGGAGGGCAATGGTCTAAGACAGCAGCATTCAACGCGACAAGCTAAAAGGGTGGTCGGGGGTGTCAAACGAACGGGGGACTACTCCCAAGTAAAAACCGTCGCCAAATCGGCAGCCGCCAGCGCTTGCCCGGGTCGCACCAAGAGCAGCGCATCCGACCGGCTCAATCCAAAAAGCGCGTGCGATTCCTGACGCCCGATCGGGCGAAAGCTTCCGTCTCGCAACATACCGCGCAGGTAATGGGGACGGTCGCTCTCGTTTGCGACGTCCACCGCCAGTCGCGCGGACTGCGACGGCAGACGAAGCTCCTCGGCTCCCGCTCCCCGAAGTTTCAAAATCGCCGGCCGCACAAACAACAGGAACGTGACAAAAGCCGACACTGGATTCCCTGGCAGGCCGAAGACGGCGCACGTCCCCACACGCCCAAAGAGGAATGGCTTGCCCGGCTTCACTCGCACCCGCCAAAAATCCAGCGTTCCGCCAGCCGCCGTAATCGCGGCCTTCACGAAGTCACGGGCGCCTACCGACACCCCGCCGGTGATGATCAGGACATCGCACGATGCCGCCGCGCGCACCGCCGCTTCGATTTCATCCGCCCGATCCGCGCAATGCGTCACCGACTCGACCTTCGCCCCAGATTTTCGCGATAGAGCTTCGATCAGGATCGAGTTGGACTCGTAAATCTGCCCCGCCTCCAGCTCACGCTCCGGGGCGCTCAGTTCGTCCCCTGTCGAAATAACCGACACGCGCACGTCGCTTCCGACCTCGATCGTTCGAAAGCCCTGAGCCGCGAGCAGCGCGATTTTTTGCGGAGTAATTCGCTCGCCTTTCTCCACCACCTGCTGACCAGCCGCAACGTCCCCGCCGCGAACCCGCACAAATTCCCCAACCGCCACACTCTCTTGGAGAATGATCTCGCCCCCAGCTAGTTCAACATCCTCTTGCATCACGACCGCGTCCGCTCCGTCGGGCAAGGGCGCGCCGGTAAAAATTCGCACGGCCTCGCCCGAGTTGATCGCGAGATGCCGGTCCATCCCAGCGGGCTGCTCGCCCACGATTTTGAG
>JBDUAE010000104.1:0-6921 GCA_040004805.1 Chthoniobacterales bacterium
CACCGGCATCGCGCGCGATGTCGAGCAGCGAAAACGAAATCGGCGGCGGCGACGGTGAGAAGAACGGAATGATCTCCTTGTAACCAATCACCTTCAGCACGTAGCGCACGGTCTGCGATAATTGGCTGATCGGCACCACGGGCTCATCGTTTCTCAACCTTAGATAAAACGTAATGCTTTCCGTGATGTGATCCGTCAGCCACCAACTCGGGTAGCCAGCTTGATCCGCGGCATCTGTGATCGCCGCCCGCAACCATTGCTGGCTGAATTCAAAAAGCTGCCCGGTCGCGCAGCGCAAATAGGGAAATTCTTCCTTAAACGCCACCATTCTTCGTCGCCTCCTCGACAAACAATTCCGTCTGCGCGGGATTCGGTTTAACCCGACGCCCGAGCGCTTGAATCGCGTCGACGAATTGCTCCACGCCGTCGAAGCGGTGATGCACCGATTCGTAGCGGAGGTACGCAACCTCATCGATCCCTCGTAATTTTTCTAAAACCTTGGAGCCGATCACGGCCGACGTGACTTCGCGTCCGCCCGTTTCCAATTCGTGCACAATTTCGTCCACCGCCTGCTCGAGCGAAACCAGGCTGATCGACCGCTTCTCGCAGGCCTTCGCCAAGCTGCTCACAAGCTTGCGTCGATCAAACGGCTCATGCGTGCGATCACGCTTGATCACCCGCAATTCCGAACGTTCGATTTCTTCGTAGGTGGTAAATCGATACGAGCAATGCAAACAAACCCGGCGCCGCCGGATGCTGGAAGAATCACGAGACTGGCGCGAGTCGATGACCTTGTCGTCACGAAACCCGCACTTTGGACAACGCATAGTGTCAGTCCACTAACTAGCATACCAAATCTTGTGGCGTCAACGAATTGCGCGCCATCTTCGTAAAAAAACTTCCGCGCGCGGCAGCGAAAAATTTCCATCGCCAGACAAGCACGTTGTTTGCGACTGCATCTAACTGCCGCGCTCTATCTAAATCGCGGACTCAAATCCCGATTTTCGCAGCGATCGCGCGCACGCTCGCCTGCGGAAATTCTTATCGCGGCGCGAATTCGAAATCCGCTTTGTCCTTTTTCTGGGAAAGGACGAGGTAGGCGGCAAACTTGTTCCCACGCTTCGAGACGAAGTCGTCGATCATCGGTGACTTTCCGTCCGTGACCAGAGCCTTTACTTCGTCGGTTGTAATCTCGTGTTCGCAGAGTTTTTTCGAAAGCTTGAAAACCTCACGATTATCCTGATCGGGTTTGCGCACGTAGTAGGTATCTCCGAGTTCCACCAGCTGACCTTGGTGCATCTTGCTCTCGCCAATCACTTTTGCTTTTGAGAGATCAGCTTTCGCGCGCGCTTTTCGCTCGATCGGCTTTCCATCTTTATCGGTCTTCGCCGCGCGAGGCGGAAACTCCCAGCGAATTTTCGAATCAGCCCGGACCAGGAAAGCGTCGAAGGGTCGCCCCTTCTTGGAAGTGAAAGCCTGGATCAAATCGGTCTTTCCCAACTCAATAAATTTCACCGCCTGTTCGCGCGGGATTTCTTTCTTACACATCAGTCTGGGCAAACGGAACGCCTGTTTCCATTCGCCATTCTCGCGCTCGCGTAGAATATAATTTGAGCCGACTTCGCAAAGCTCCGCGCCGGTTGCCGGATCAGTCCAAAAAGGTTCGACTGCACCTAAATCGGCTGGGTCGCCGAAATCGTATTCGGCTCTCCACTTGTCGGTCTTCTCATCTTTGCCCAACTTCAGCGTGGCCGCGAAATTGTTGCGAGTCTTCGCAGAAATAAATCCATCGAGCGGCCCCACCGTCCCTTTTTCCACTAGCTCGCGGATTTCGCTCTCTTCCATTTTCCGGCCGCCGATCACCTTGTAGACCATGAACTCGCCGTCCTGCGATTTGTAACCGCGTAACGTTTCCCGCAACGGTTTCTTGTCGGTAGGCGACAAAATATCGGTCTCGCGCGCGACGGAATCGTCCTCTTCGAAACCTTTCACCCGCTCCACGATTCCCTTCGTCTCCGCGACGATTTCAGCCATGAATTTCTCACGCGAGAATTTCCCCTGCTCCATCAAACGGAGTTGATGTTCCCACTCCCCCGTCATCGCCGGGCTGGTGATGTCGGTTGCTTTCACCGCTTCGAGAAATTGGATGAGTTGCTCCGCCTTCGCTGTCGGCACTAACTCGCGCTGCTGACGATCCATGTACTTCTGGTAGATCAAGCCATCAATTGTATCCGCGCGCGTCGCGGGCGTACCGAGGCCGCGTTCCTTCATCGCTTCCGCCGCGTCTTCGTCCTCGACTAATTTTCCCGCCGTCTCCATCGCCGATAAAAGTGTCGCTTCCGTGTAACGCGGCGGCGGTTTCGTTGCCTCGGAGTGCAGAATAGCCTCTAAGGTCTTCGCCTTACTTTTGTCTTCCGCACTCAAGGCCGGGAGCGCCTTTCCGGAATCGTCGTCGACCGTACTCTTGCCGTAAACTTCCAGCCAGCCCGCCGCCGTCAGCACTTTCCCTTCCGTTTTAAACTTGTGCGTCCCGATCTGGCTGAAACGCGTCGTGACGTCGAATTCCGCCGCGGGAAAAAACACCGCCACGAAACGTCGCGCCACCATGTCGTATATTTTCGATTCTGCCTCATCCAGGCTCTTCGCCTCGGACGCGGTCGGAATGATGGCAAAGTGATCGCTAATCTGCGCGTTGTTAAAGATGCGCTTGTTTGGCCGCACCCAATTTTGCCGCAGCGCTTTTTGCGCGAATGGCTGCAAGCTGCCGCCGAGATTGCCCAGCGTTTCCTTCACCACCGGCAGGTAATCTTCCGGCAAAGCGCGTGAATCCGTCCGCGGATAGGTCAGCATTTTGTGCTTCTCGTACAAGGCCTGCGCGATTTGCAGGGTGCGCTTGGCGGAGAAGCCGAAGCGTCCGTTCGCTTCCCGCTGCAGCGTTGTTAAATCGTAAAGGCGCGGCGCAATTTGTGAACTGGCCTTTTTCTCCTCAGAGACTTCGGCCAAAGGATTTCCCTGGCATGCGGCGACGACTGCTTCCGCCGCGGACTGATCCCAAATCCGATCGATGCGATCGTGCTCGTCCTCATTCCGCTTGAAATTCGGGCGCTGATACACGCCTTCGTATTCGCCTTTGGCGATCCCAAATTTAGCCGTCACCCGCCAGTAATCGCGCGGGATAAAATTACGAATCTCTAACTCGCGCGCGTAGACCATCGCGAGCGTGGGCGTTTGCACGCGCCCGACCGACGCCACGTTCCCGGCGCGGGAACCGAACATGCGTTTTGTGATCGCGCGCGTCCCGTTGATGCCGATCAGCCAATCGCTTTCGCTGCGCGAACGCGCAGCATCGGCTAATCCCTGCATCTCGGACCCCTCTCGCAACTTGGTAAAACCATCGCGGATCGCCTGCGGCGTCATCGATTGCAGCCAAAGTCTTTTCACCGGGTGCTTGTTCTTCGCTAACTGACAGAGGTAGGTGAAAATGAGTTCGCCTTCGCGGCCGGCGTCGCAGGCATTGATGACCTCGTCGATGTCTTTGCGCGCGATCAGTTTCTTTAACTGCGCGAACCTGTCCTTCGAGCTCTCGCTCGGCTTTAGCTCAAATTTTTCCGGAATAATCGGCAGCGTCTCGAGCCGCCAGAAGCCGAATTTCTTTTTGTCGATATCCTCCGGCATGAGCAACTCGACGACGTGGCCTACCGCCGACGATACGACGTAGCGCTCGTTTTCGTAGTGATCCCCTTTCTTCGCGATCTTGCCCAAGACGCGCGCAATGTCTGCGGCGACGCTGGGTTTCTCGGCGATGATCAGGGACTTGGACATGCAGGGATGCGAAGTAGACCTCCCACCGGAGCTTTGCAAGTCCTTCCAGAAAGCAGCGGGCGCGGTTGCTCCGCCGGGTGTCGGCTAATCGCCGCAACCTTTATGGAGTGATAACCACGCGCAGGTCGTCGCCAAATTTTTCCAGCCGATCGAGGACACCGTTCACGGCATCTGCCTCGAGCGGAACCGTTCGGATAATGTCGCCGCTTAGGTCCAGTTGCCGCGTCCGCGCTAGTTGGAGCAAGGCTGGAAGCTCGCTCGCCAAGTGGTCGGAGACGCCGATGATTTGGGCTTCCGGCGCCAGTAATTCCGAGTAGGGAGCGATCTCGAACGTGCCGAACATCAGCCCCGCCAACGCCGCGCGCCCCTGGATTGCGAGTGACTGAACCGCCTGCCGCATCGTCAAGGGCAGCCCGATCAGTTCCAACGCCACGTCCACCCCGGCGCCATCAGTCAACGCGCGAATCTGCTGGACCGGGTCACTCGCAGACGCGTCGATCGGGATAGCGTGGAATCCTCGGGCGCGCTCCAGTTTCGCGGGATTAATGTCGATTGCGAAAACTCGAGACGCGCCGAGGCAGCGAGCTAATTGGACCGCCGAAATGCCCAAGCCTCCGATTCCGAAGACCGCCACCGTTTCGCCGGAGCGGAGGCGCGCTTTGTGCAGCGCATGGAGAGCGGTCGCCGAGGAACACATCAGGATCGCGCCGACTTCAAAAGGAATCTGGTCCGGCAAATGGAAGACGCTGCGCGCCGGCACCGCAACAAACTCCGCGTAACCGCCATCGCGGCGATTCCCCACCATTTCACCGGTCGTGCAAAACTGTTCAATCCCGCCTTCGCAAAACCGACAGACACCACACGTCGTGAGGTAGTGGACACAAACGCGATCACCGATCGCGAATCCGTTCACCTCCGACCCAATCGTTTCCACCGTCCCCGCGATCTCGTGACCGAGCGTGAGCGGAAGAGATTTTAGCTGCGACACGCCCGAACGGTAATGGGCGTCGGAGTGACAAATTCCGGCGGCCGCAATCCGGATCAGGACATCGCGCGGGCCGAGAGCCGGTGTCGCCAACTCGACCTCGACGAGGGGAGAACCAAACTCGACCAATCGCAGAGCTTTCATCCCGGAAGAGACTACGAGAGCTTTACGAAATATTTTCCCGGCAGTTGTTTCACCAACCGTTTCAGCTCCAGCCGCAACAAAACAGACGACACGCTTCCGCTCGGCAGGACAGCTCCGGCTGCAATATCGTCGATGGAAGTTTCACTGTCGTGAATCGCATCGTAAACCTTGCGCTCATCTTCCGTCAGCTCTGGCAAGGGCCGTGCCGCCGCTTCGGGAGAAGGTTTTGCTTCCGGCAAAAGAATGCTCAAATCGTCGAGAATATCCGCCGCTTCCATCACGAGCTTTGCTCCCTGTTGAATCAAACGATTCGAACCCATCGCGCTCGGCGCATGGATGTGACCGGGGACCGCGTAAACCGCGCGCCCCTGCTCCAGCGCCTGCGAAGCGGTGATGAGCGCACCGCTATTTAAGCCCGCTTCCACTACCAGAATGCCGTGGCTCCAACCGCTGATGATGCGATTGCGCATCGGGAAAGTTTGGCGGTCGGGTTCAACGTCCATCGAAAACTCGGAAACGACCGCGCCGTTGCCGTTCGCGATTTTCTCAGCGAGGGCCGCGTTCTCCGGAGGGTAAAGCTTATTCAATCCCGAACCGATCACCGCGATGGTGCGCCCTTTCGCAGCGAGCGCGCCCTGATGGGCTGCGGTATCGATGCCGCGCGCCAGCCCGCTGATCACCGTTAGTCCCGAATAGGCCAGTTGATAGGAAAGCTTCTTCGCGGCTTCCGTCCCGTAATGCGTGGTGCGGCGCGAGCCGATCACTCCGATCGCATGTTGATCGCGCTCTTTTAATTCGCCCCAGACGTAGAGGACGATCGGTGGCGCGTGAATTTCGCGAAGCTGGCGCGAGTACATCTCGGAAGTCGGCGTGATTACGGTCGCTCCGAAGTCGCGAATGCGGTCCAATTCCGCGGAGAGATCCACCGCGCTTTCCCAGTGCACGATCTGCTCCGCGACGTCGGCACCGATCCCATCCACCGCTCGCAAGGCACTCGCGCGCGCCGCGAGAATTTGCTCCGGAGTTTCGAAAACTTCGAGCAACTTCCGCAACCGCACCGGCCCCATTTTCGGGAGCATGTTCAGCGCGATGCAGGCTTCGGTGGAATTCACTGGTTCAGAAAACGCTCGGTAAACTCACGTGCCGTCGTCGCAACCGAACGGGAGTTGGTTAGCCGAACGCCAGCGCGACTTCACTACTCCCTAGAAGGGAATCTCGTCGTCGTCTGGCTCGGACGCGGCCGGCTTCGGCGGAGGCGCACTGGCACGTGGTCGGCTACTTGAGCGTTCTCCGCCGCCGCCGCCGCCACTACTACCGCCTTCATCGAAATCGCCACCACCACCGCCGCCCGGTTTGCCGCCGAGCAACTGCATGCTCTCGCCCACCACTTTCAGCTTGCTACGTTTTTGACCGGATGTTTTGTCATCCCAGCTATCGAGTTGGAGTCGGCCTTCGATCAGGACAGGCCGGCCTTTTTTCAAGTACTCGCCCGCGATTTCCGCGGTCCGACCCCAAAGCGTGACATCGACAAACGTGGTCTCCTCGCGCTTCTCTCCGCCATCGCTCGCCGGGATGAAGCGATTAATCGCGAGACCGACTTCAGCCACCGCGGTGCCTTTCGGCGTGTAACGCACCTCCGGGTCGCGCGTGAGGTTTCCCAGCAGGATGACTTTGTTGAAATTGGCCATCCGCCAGTTCTACCGGAACTACTTCTCGGCGGCGACTTTTTTCGTCCGCGCTTCCGTTTTCGGGCGAAGGCGCTGGTAATGCTGGCGATAGACTTCCGCGTCGAGTTTAAATTTCGAGCGCAGCTTCGTGATCAACTGCGAATCGGCGTGGAAAATGAAGTTAACAAAATGCCCGGAATCGAGCTCGCCCGCCTGGTAGGAGAACTGTCGCTTGTCCATCTTTTGCACCTGCTCGATCTCCGCGCCTTCTTTTTGAAACTCGGATTCCAGGCGGTCGACAAT
>JBDUAE010000105.1:0-6883 GCA_040004805.1 Chthoniobacterales bacterium
TCACCCGCGATTCGCGCTGGGTTCTTCCGTTTCCAGCGCTCGCCAAAAATACCACGCCGCCAGCGACCGATGCGGTCGCCATTTCTCCCCAATCTTCAGAAGTTGTTTCGTTGTCGGTAGTTTTCGTTTCCCGAACGTCTTGGCATAACCTTTTCGCACGCCGTAGTCGTTCACCGGCCAAACATCCGGCCGGCCCAAGTCGAAGAGCAAGAGCATCTCCACCGTCCACCGGCCGATCCCGCGCACCGCGGTTAATCGTTCGATGATTTCTTCATCGCTCATATGCGCGAGCGCGGCCGCGGACGGAACGGTGCCGTCGATTGTCTTCGCCGCGAGATCGAGCAGGGCCGCCGTTTTACTTCCGGAAAGTCCGCAAGCTCGGAGCGTCTCAGCTGGCGTCGCCAATACTTGTTTTGGATCAAGCCATTTCCGCCGCGGATACAGTGCACGCACTCGACCCCATATTGTCGCCGCCGCTTTCCCACTCAATTGCTGGTAAGCGATCGATTCCGCCAGCGCATCAAAGGGACGGACCAGCTTACTCGCGCGCGTGGCAAACGGTCGCGCCCGCGCGATCAGGGCTGCGAACCGCGGGTCGCTCGCGGCCAAATGCTTCATCCCGGCGTCCATCCGGAATTGTTAGCGCGAAGTGGCGAGGCTGGAAACGCTTTTCGAAAGTAATGATGCCGGCCGACGCCTTCT
Source organism: Chthoniobacterales bacterium (assembly GCA_040004805.1). GTDB lineage: Bacteria > Verrucomicrobiota > Verrucomicrobiia > Chthoniobacterales > UBA10450 > JACCTI01. The sequence continues at coordinate 703 of JBDUAE010000105.1, forward strand.
TCCTCTTAAGGCGGTCGCGGAGAAACTACTTTATCCCGCCCCGACCTGCTGCATAGTCTCGCACCAAGCATGAAAACATCTCTCTTCCGGGTGGCACTCCTCTTTATTTTTGCCACTTCCCTCCGCGCCGGCTCGGTCGAGACCCGGTTTACTTCCGATAGCGAAAACGAGAAGCCGGCGATCGATCTTTTTGATATCGACGCCTCCTACGTTTTCGAGAGCGAAATTTCTCGTGGCAACGTCGATTTCGGTAAGCAAGACGTGTTCTCCGCGAGCATCGAGTACGCGCATCGCTTTCACCTTTCCGGTCCGCTTTATCTCCGGGCGGGTGTTTCCTATGGCCGCTTCGAATTTGGCGACAGCGGCGCTCCTGTCCCGAGTCATTTGCAAAGCGCCGCTGGAATCGTCGGCATCGACTACATGGTCGGCAAAGATCTGGGCGCTTTCCTCCAAGTTCGTCCCGGATTTTACACCGACCGCACCTTCGATAGCGACAGCTTTGACATGCCAATCACGGCCGCGCGTCTCTGGATTCTCCAAGACAAAAAACTCTACCTTCTCACCGGGGTAAACTACGCGTTTCTCAGGGGTCAATATCCGGTCCTGCCGTTGGTCGGCCTAATCTGGTATCCAAACGATCAATGGAGCGTGCTCGCCATCCTGCCTGAGCCGCGCGTCACTTACATGCCGAACAAAAACCTCGGCATCTGGCTCGGCGGCCAACTTACAGGCGGGTCGTACCGGACGGAAGAAAGCGCTACGATTTTTCCGCGCCGCTTGAGTAACGCGCAGGTGGATTACTCGGAATATCGCGCCGGGCTCGGGGTCGATTTCCATTGCGGCAAGGCCGTCACTCTCTCCGTCGCGGGTGGATACGCGTTCGAGCGCCGCTTCGACTTCAATCGCGCCGGTTTTGAGTACAAGGCAGATCCCGCACCTTACGTTCGCGCCACGTTCAAAGCGGAATTCTAAGCCTCCTCTTTTTGGAGGTCGTCACAGCTTGTGCACGACCGCCTGCCCCGTCTGCAGAGCGAGCGGGAATTCCGGTTTGTCGGCAAAAAATCCGTCCACCGCTCGACGAGCGCCCGGACACGACGGAAACCCATAGTCATCGAAAACGATGACGCCACCCGGGCTCATTCTTTCATACACGAAGTTACAAGAATCCAGGATGCTCTGATAAAGATCGAGATCGATGTGCGCGAAGCAGAATCGCCGATCTTCTAAGCCTGCGAACGTCTGGGGAATCCATCCCTTGCGGTATTCAACGAACGGCTCCGAACCCACAAACTCTCGCACCGCCTCCAGCGAGGTGTCGGCAAAATCTCCATGCTGATGGCGATCGGCCGTCTCAGAAACGCTGTCCATTCCCGCAAAAGAATCGAACAACAAAAACTTTCGCCCGTGCGCGGAGACGAGCGATTTCAAAAGCCGCGCGGTGCCTCCCTGGAAAACGCCCGCCTCCAGCACATCACCCTCCGCAGTTAGCGCCTGTCGCAACAGGACTGCGAGCGTCCAGCACCTGTCCCGCGAAACCAGGGTGTGTCCTTTTATGACGTCATATTCGCCAGAAAACCCTGGATCGAGCCACGGGAGAAAGATCGGCCAATACTGATCGGCCTGCGGAATATCGCGGACGATAAAACGTCGATAGAGAATCTGCCAAAGGAACGGCGGGCAGATTGCCCTAGCTCGCTGAATCCAGGCGCTCTGCATGGTCCGGTTCAATACGAGTGGGGTCATAAAGCTAACGGAGAGCAAGAGCCGGCCGGAATCCAACCGTTACCCGAGAACACCACTTCACTGCTCGATCCGGCGCAAGAGAAACGCGGCTCCCACAAAAGTAATCACCGTGCCCGCGCAAAGCACGAGCAAGCTCGGCAGATAAAACGCCGGGCCCGCATGATACAAATTCACCAGCCGGAAGGCGCGACAAAAATAGGTCAGCGGAAAGAGCTCGGAAATCCAACGGATCCCTGTCGGCAATTGTTCGAGGGGCGCAAACGCACCCGACAAAACAAAAACCGGCAGAAGAAAAAACACCGAAAATTGGATCGCCTGCGTCTGGCTGCGCGAAATGGCGGAAATCACGAGGCCCAGGCCTAACGAACAGAGCAGGAAAACGATGCAGATCACGGCGAGGACGAGCGGTTGATGGAATTCCACTTGGAAATGCCAGCCCGCGAGCAGCGCAATCATCAGGATTAATCCGATCGAAATCGCGAAATACGGAATCACTTTCCCGATCACGATTTCCCAGCGCCGCAGCGAAGTCACCATCAACTGATAGAGCGTGCCGGATTCGCGCTCCCGCGCAATTGTGCACGCCATCAGCGTCACCGTGATGAGCTGCAAAATCAGCCCGATCACTCCGGGAATGACGTAGTCGATAAACCGTTCTTTCGGGTTGTAGAGATTGTTTCCCTTCACCGACCACGGTTCCATGGCGGAGACGAATTGCTTTCGCACCACCACCGGAAATTTCTCCGCCAGATCGAAGACTTCCTGCGGCAGGCCATCGATCAATTCCTGTCGCTCCGAGAGCTGGAATTTCCCGAGCGATTCCTGAATACTTCCGAGTAATTGCGGCCCGATGTTGGTGTCGCTCGCGTCCAAATACATTTCGAGCGGGATCGGTTTTCCGTTCGCCAGGCTCTCACTCCAGCCCGCCGGGATTACCAGTGTCGCCTGGACGCCTTGGCGCAGCAGATCCTTGTTCACGCCGCCGCCTGGTGCTTGCAGACGCCACTGAAAAGTGTCGTTCGCCAGAGCCTTCTGCACAAAACGCTCGCTCCGCGGCGTCCCGTCCGCGTTCACCAGAATCGCCGGCACGCCTTTCATCTCGCCGGCTTCAAATGCGTGCCCGAAAACAAGCGTGAAAATAGGCGGCAGAATCAGCAGCAACACCAGGACGCGACGGTCCCGATAAATGTGGAGGAATTCCTTTCGCGCCACGCTCGCGATCGCGCCGATTGAGCTGCCGTTCATGGCGCGAGCGGCTTTAAAACCGCGTGATAACCCTGCGAGTACGCCGTGAAAACATCTTCCATATCCGGTTCCACCCGACGCTCGCCGCGCCAGCTAATTTCCGGAAATGGCCACTCCGTCCGCCACCGACTAACGAGTCCTTCCGGATCGGCCGCATAAATTCGCAGTGCGCCGCTGCGCAGGGAAACGCCCAGCACTCCCGGCTCATCGCGAAACCGCACCAGTCCTTCCATCACGGGATCGACATCGATCTCGAGCAGCTTGCTTTGGAAGCTCGCCTTGAAGTCGCGCGGCGGCGCTTTCGCGAGGAGCCGGCCGCGATCGATGAAGCCGACATCGGTGCAACGCTCCGCCTCATCCATGTAGTGCGTCGTAATAAAAATCGTGATCCCGCTGTGGCTCAAGTCGTAGAGCAAATTCCACATCTGCTGGCGATGCACGGGATCGAGCCCAGACGTAGGCTCGTCCAAAAATAACAGCGGCGGCTCATGGATTAATGCACAAGCGATCGCGAGCAATTGCCGCATCCCGCCCGACAAACTTCCCGCGGGCGTCCCGCGTTCACGTTCCAGATCCACCAGGCGCAGCAAACGTCCGATCCGATTCTCCAGCTCGCCCGCCGGCACCCGGCAGGCGCCGCCGAAGAAGCGCATATTCTCCTCCACCGTCAAATCCCGGTAGAGACTGAAACGTTGCGCCACGTAGCCAAATTTCGCCCGCACCGCGTGCCGCTCTTTCCACACATCCAGCCCCGCGATTGTGGCCCGGCCGGAAGTGGGCCGGACCAGACCGCAGAGCATGCGCATGGTCGTGGTCTTGCCCGCGCCGTTCGCTCCCAGAAATCCAAAAATCGAGCCGCGCTCGATCTTCAGGGACAGGCTTTCCACCGCCTGCGTCCCTCCATAGCGCTTGCTCAGATGATCTAGAGAAATGACCGGCTCGCTCATTTTGAATAATTACGCCGCGCTCCCGCCCAAGTTTGCCAGCGCCGCACTATGCGAATAGATGTGACTTCTCCAAAATGGAAATGAAAACCCGCCTTTTACTCTCGCGCTGGTCCCTCGTGGTCATGCTCGTTTTTGCCGCCGTTTTCTCCGTCCGAGCTGATGGCGTGAGCGAAATGAAAAGCTTTTCCGTCTTCGATTCCGTGGATTTGGCTCAGCTCGCGCAAGGTGACGCCAAGGCCGTTCGTGGCGCGCCCATGGGCACATCCCGCTATCTTTCCGTGCAAAGCGCCTGGGTCACTCCGGGCACACCGGCGCAGGCCGCCGCCGCACTTAAGAGCTGGTCGCCCGCGGGTCACTCGGAATTGAAAGTGCTCCTGCACACGAATGGCTCCAATTTCTCCCGCCTCGCCGTGGCGCCGAATAATTCCGCGGTGCAAGGTCTCGTTAGCGCCACCGTCAATAAGTCCTCAGCGTTGCAGATCAGCCGCGCCGAAGCCGCCAAACTTCCCGCCGCCGCCAACGTCAGCACTCTCTCAGGTCCGGTCGCCGCTTTCTGGAGCAGTGTTCTTACTGCGCGCTCGGAGGCGTTCGCGTCCGGCCGTGCCTCCGCTCAGCCGCCCTACGATTACAGCGCGCAGGCGATTCGGCCCGGGACCGAGGTCAGCGGTCTTCTCGGTGAACAAGGGAAAATCCGGAAACAATTCTCCGGCATTCTCGACGGCCGGGGCGATCAATACTGGGAGCTCGTGGACGTCGATGGCAAAGGAGTTCTCACCCTCGGTGCCTTCTTTAGCCGCGCCTCCGCCGGCGGCAGCTACCAGGCCGCTGATCTTCTCTATTACGCCAGCGGCGGTTACTACGTCGCGCTCACTCTCTATCAAATGTGGCCGATTGAGTTGAACGGCAAACCCGCCACTCTCGTCTGGCGTGGCGACATGATCTCCTCGGCAGAGCTCGCCGGTCTCGCCGGAGTCGAGCGTCTCGGCTCCGAATCCGCCATGATCAAGGATGTTTCTCGCGCGATTCGCGTCTTTCGGCGTGACACCGGTGGGTCTCGGTAGGCAATCTCCTGCCGCACCCTTTCGGTCCCCCCGTATGAAAAAAGCCGCCTGCCTGCTCTGCCTCCTCTTACTTCTACGCGTTTCCCTCGCTTCCGCCGGCACCATTAGCAGCGCGAATTCCGAACCGCCCGCTCCCACGGAGACCGGCCCGCGCATTCCCTTTGAGTTGAATGCGGAATTCACCTACAGCGGCAGCTCCACTGTGGCGCGGGGCGCGCGCACGATCCGGGATTTCGACGAAACCTACAGTGCCATCAGTTTAATTTACACCCCCCGCGTCCGCTTCGGCATCCTCCGGTTAGGCGCCGCCTTTGAGTATTTCGGCTTCGGTTTCCCGGATCGCGTCCAGCTCGACGACACTCTTCAATCCGCCAGCGCCGTCGTCGGTCTCGACACACAATTTTCTGATTCCATTCTCGTCCGCTTCGAAGCCGAGCCGGGCTTCTACGGGACCGCCGATTTGTTTGATGGCAACAATTTCAACGTCCCCTTCATCATCGGCGGCACCTACATCTACAGCTCGGACCTGCAATTCGTCCTCGGGGCCAGCGTCAATTTCCAGCGCAAGGTCCCTGTTTATCCCGGCGGCGGCATCCGCTGGCGCCTCGCCTCGCAGTGGGTCCTCAACGCCGTCCTCCCCACCCCGCGGCTCGAATACGAACTCAACTCCAACGTCAAGTTCTACGTAGGTGCCAATCTTAAAGGCTCCACCTTCCGTGTCGGCAAATTTTTCGGCACTCGTGTCGCAGGAGATTATCGCCTCGACAACGCTTGGCTCGATTACACCGAAATCCGCGCCGGTCTCGGAGCCGAGATCAAGCTCGCCCCAGAGATCAAGCTCTCCTTCGAGGGCGGCTACATTCCCTACCGGGAGTTCGATTACCATCGCACCGACGTCCGCTACCACTACGAAGAAGGCGCCCCCTACGGCTCCGTCTCTCTTCGCGCTGCTTTCTAGAGGTGTCATGAACTTTGCGCGCGTGTCATCCTGCGGCGGCGCAGCGCGTCGAAGGATCTCGCACCGGCTGTCTCATCCCACCCCTGGCATATGGGAGTTTCAGCACCCAGTGCGGGACCCTTCGTCGTCTGCGCGACTCAGGATGACGCCGCCCGATCGACGTTGCTTCCCCAGCCGAAGGCGGGTTGCCTCAGTTAGAGGGAATGCTCTGCTGACGGCTAAAGTTC
>JBDUAE010000451.1:0-2073 GCA_040004805.1 Chthoniobacterales bacterium
CCAAATCGCTCTGCCTCCCCAGTCAGATTCTCGTCCATTCGCGATTCTCCTTTGTCGGGCAGGGGAAATGGATTGATGCGCCCGATGGCGGCAAATAACAGGCGCTCCTCGTTGCAGCCACTTTGACTTCCATAATGCAACCACTACGGTTCCGCTATGCCGACGCTCACGCTCAAAGCCATTCCAGCAGCGCTGCACGAGCAGCTAAAGAATCGCGCCAAGGCTCATCATCGAAGCCTGAATAAAGAAGTCATCGCAACCTTGGAGCTGGCCACCGGCGCGTCTCAAATTGTGGATGCAGAAGCCATGTTGAAAGAGGCACGTCAGGCGCGGAGCCATTTCAAGCGCGCCGTCACCGCCCGGGAAGTCAGCGGGTGGATTAGGCAAGGGCGCGTGTGATCGTCGTAGATACAAATATCATCTGTTACCGCTGGCTGGCTTCGTCCCACTCCGAGGCCGCCGACAAAGCGTGGCTCAAAGACCCGGAATGGATCGCCCCTCTCCTCTGGCGCTCGGAATTTCGCAACGCTCTGGCCGGCGCGCTCCGAAAGAATATCCTCAGTTTGGACGCAGCCATTGAGATCCTCTCCAAAGCGGAACTGCAATTCGCCGGGCGGGAATTTCTGGTCGCCTCGCCCGGGGTCATGCAGAGCGTGGCCGACTCCTGCTGTTCCGCCTACGATTGCGAATTTGTCGCGCTCGCACGCGAACAGCGACTCGTGCTCGTGACCGCAGATCGCGAGATTCTGCGCCACTTCCCGCAAGATTCCATCTCGTTGGAGCAATTCATTCGCGCCTGATTCTTTCTGCGCGTCGCCTTCCTCGGCTGCGCCGAATGCTGTGTCGACGTCTCCGATCTCCCAAGTCCTCAATCCCCGTTTGCCCCTTCCCTTACCGAATAACAAATCACCATTCACTTGGAACCGCCTGCCTCCGGCCAACCCATTCCGCAATCCGCATTTCTAAGTCTTCTCAGCATTTCAGCCTTTGAGAACCCCGGTCCCAGCTCTCCCATCCTCCCCACTTTTGCGTTCCGCATTCCGCATTCCGCATTTTTGTGCTTCCGCCTTCTCGAGGAATACCGTCGTCTTTCTCCGCCTCCTCGCCGAGCACTGCGTCCGCTCGTAAGGCCGGCGCGCAAAAGGCAGGCGACGGTGTCACATTTCAACCCTCGGGGATCTGCAACAGCTCCAGACCGTGGGATACGAAATGCCCGAAGTCTTCCGTGTTCAATGTCGCTAATCGGCCACCGCCCACGATCGCAGCCGCGGCGATCATAGCGTCCACTCGGAGCCGTCGCGGGCGCTTTACTGCATTAAAGAGGCGCGCCGCGATTTCCGCCTGCGCCGGATCGAAACTCAGAATTCCCCCGGTCAGAAACGCCCGCATCGTCGCGATCTGCTCGTCCGTCACCGGCCCGCACAGAAACTCATACCAAGCCGGTGCGGCGGTGAAAAATCTTTCCCCCGCCTCGAACCACGCCTGCAGGTGAGCCGATTCCGGTCGGCCCTCGCTGATGCCGCCGATAAGGTAATTCGCGTCCAGGCAAATCATTCACCTCTCCAGCGCTTCCGATCCTGATAAACTTCCGCGATATAGGTCCCGGCGACGTCGGCATCCAGCCCCTTCCCCGAGGCAAAGAGGGCGCGGCGCGTCTCCAGCGGATTTGGTTGTTGGAGTTCCGCGTCTTGCTCCGCCTTTTCCAGCGAACGTCGAACCACTTCCGCCTGCGAAACCTGCCAGCGCGCAGCGAGCCGCTTTAGCCGCAGGGCAGTGGACTGATCCAGGGCAAAAGTGGTGCGGTGAGTCATCGTCGCCATACCATTACGCATACCATTACTTGCAACCCTTTCAACGGAAAGAGTGCAGCAGCAAACCCGCTCTTTGATGTCAGCGTTTTAAGAAGTTCCCATTTCTAATTTCTAATTTCCCCACCCAGCCTTTCAGCGTTTCAAATGAGTTCTTCCTTCCCCCCACCGCTAGAAGACCCGTCAAACCAGCTTAATGCTTCCTACCCGCGATAAATCCCGTGATCGCCGATATCCACACTCCACACCGTTTCGTCGTCGACAT
>JBDUAE010000106.1:0-6869 GCA_040004805.1 Chthoniobacterales bacterium
TTCCGCGAGCTCCTGCATGGGGCTTCCGGGTTCCAGAGTAAACAATTCCGCCAGATCGAGGCGGCACTCGGTTTGCGGATGGAGAACCGTTTCCGGCCCGAGTATTACAAGCACACCGAACTCGGCGGATTTAACGAGAAGGATTTTTCCGAGATCACCGAATTCGAGGCACAACCCAGCCTGCTGCAAATGGTCGAGCGCTGGCTGGCGCGCGCGCCGTTTTTTGACGACACCTATTGGAGCGATTGGTCGGAGGCGGACACGTCTGCGCATACGCCGGAACGCCCGCGATTCTGGCATCGTTACCGCGGCCTCTTCGAGCACAGCCTCTCCGAGCGGGACGATAAAGAAGATCTGCTCGGAAAATTCGACGAGATCTTTTTCACACAGGGCTGGGGCGATTTCTCACCGGCGGCGCTGCGCTCCGCTCTCTTCATCATGCTCTACCGCGATGAACCGCTCTTCCGTTTGCCGTTCGCTTTGCTGAATGCGCTGATCGAAATCGACGAGCAACTCGCCACCTTTCGCTATCGCCATTTGCAAATGGTGCGCCGGATGATCGGCACCCGTGTCGGCACCGGCGGCAGCAGCGGCGAGCAATATCTCCAAGGCGCGGTGAACAAGAATTACGTCTTCCGCGAGCTCGCAGGCGTGATCACGTTCCTGATCGAACGCCGCAATTTGCCTGCGCTTCCGCCGCGTTTGCATAAGGCGCTTCGCTTCAGTTTCGCGGAAGCGTAAACGATTGCGTAGCTTCCGTCCCGAGCAGTCCTCCTAACGAAACGTTTGCCCAATCGCTCGATGGATGTTTTCATGTAGGTCGCGTGAATGCTTCGACCTGCCGGCTGCGAGCCGCAATCTTTCTCGGCGTACTGGCTATCGCCACTCCAGTCCGCGCCGGCGCGAAAGACGCGCACGAGGCTGACGTTGTCGGCAAAAATTCCGGAAATCCCAGCGCGGCCTGGACCCAGGAATCCAGCACGAAAGATCTCGTCATCCAGAGCCGCCCCCGCGAAGGCTCATCCCTCCGCGAGTTCAGAGCTGTGGGCTCGATCGCCGCCACGCCTGCGACCGTCTTCGCCATTCTTGATAACAGCGAGGCCTATCCCAGCTTCATGCCTTACACCTCGGAGTGTCATGTTTTGAAGCGCGAGAAAAATTCTGTCCTAGCCTACCAGCGTCTGGAAATACCGCTCGTGAGCGATCGCGATTACACCTTGCGTTCGCAATCAGCCAAATGGCTTGGGTCCGATGGCACGATCTATCGCATTCGCTGGGCGCCGGCGAACGATGAAGGCCCAGCGGTGAAATCCGGCGTGGCCCGTGTGAATGTCTGCGAAGGCGGCTGGCTCCTCGAGCCCGATGGCGCCGGTGCCACGCGCGCCACCTACTCGATTTTTACCGATAGCGGCGGCGCGCTCCCGGCCTTCCTCGCGAATAACGGCAGCCGGATTGCAATTCGAAAGGTCTTCGACGCCATCCGCAAAAGAGTGAAGGATCCGCAGTTTGCGGCCGCGGCGGCCAAGAGCGATCCGCGAAGCGACGGCGCAAATTGACGTCGCCGGCGGGTTGGGTTTGCCCGCTTCTCTGCATTTGCAATCTCGGCCGCACCAACCAAAAATGAGCATGCATTTTCGCCGCTCGTTGCTCTTCTTTTTTGCCGTCACGCCTCTCGCGTTCGCAGCCGAAACATCTGTGCCGGCCCAACCCAAGAATAAGGCCAGCGCCGGGGTGGTCGCGCAATGGACGCAGGACCCGAAAACGCCGGAGACCGCCACCTGGCTGGCGGAACGCATGCTCGCCGCGCAAGCCAACGGTCGCCCCGAGATCGCGCAAAAGCTGCAAGATCTACTCCATGCCGGCAACGTCGCTGCGCCTTGCGCCCAGGACGGCAGCTTCTTTTTTACCATGCGCGGACCGGGCGAGAAACAGGCCTCGATCTATCGCCGCCGCGGGGTGGAGGGTAAGGACGAACGCCTCGTCGATGCGCAAAAACTCGGTGCCGGAAAAAAAGTTTCGCTCGAAATCCTCGACCTCGCCACCGATGGCAGCCTGCTCGTCTATGGCCTCGGCGAAGGCAAGGGCGATGACCGCACCGTACACGTCTTCGACGTCAACGCGGGCCACGATCTTCCCGATGTCCTGCCCCCGGCGCGCTATCACACCGCCAGCATCGCGCCGGACAAAAAAGGCTTTTATTATTCCAAAGTCGCGCCCGCCGGAACGCGGATTTTCTTCCATCCGTTTGGTGCGGACCCGGCGACCGACAAATACGTTTTCGGCGAAACCTACAATTACGAACCGCTCGGCCCGAAGGATCTCATCTCCACCAAAGTAACCGAGAACGGCGAGTATCTTCTGCTCTCAGTTCGGCGCGGCGGCGAGACGAAGCGAGTCGACGTTTACTCTCAGGAACAGGACGAGCCCGACCAGCGCGTGCGCCCGATTATCCACGCGATGAATGACGATTTCGTCGTCATAAATCACGGGAAAGATCTCTTCGTTTTAACCGACAACGCCGCGCCGAAAAAGCGCGTGATCAAACTCATGATCGACGATCCGACGCCAGAAAAATGGGAAGTCATCGTGCCGGAAAGCGAAGATACGCTTTCCGCGATCAGCATCGTGGGTAAGCAGCTCTTCGTCACCGCATCGCACGCCGGCACCGCGCGCACTCGCATCTTCACGCTCGCAGGAAAAGAGATCGGCCAGATTACGTCTCCGGCGCTGGAATTTTCCCAAGCCGTCTTTCACACCTGCCCGAACGCGGCCCACGAATAGTCGGAAACTTTTGCAGGCGAACGGGCGGTGGTGGCCGATTCTTCTGTGATGAAGAAGGCGGCCAAAGCGGTGGAGTGGGAAGTGTTACCGGCGGAAACGGAGGCGACGCGGCGTCAACAGGCGATCCCGCGGATCGTGGCATTGCTGATGGATAATCTCTTTCGCATCCCGGGGACACAGCGGCGCTTCGGCCTAAACCCGCTGCTCGATCTGATCCCGGCGGTGGGCGATGCCTCGGCGGCGACGATCTCGGCGGCGACGCTCTTCGTGGCGGCGCGCAGCGGGGTGCCGAAGGTGGTGATGGCGCGGATGGGGATGAACATCCTGCTCAATGCGCTGATCGGGATCATTCCCGGAATCGGGGAGGTGTTCGCGTTCTGGTTTCGGCCGAGCAATCGAAACTATGAGCTACTGAAAAAGCATTCCGCCAGTGCGGTGCGGCCATCGACACGCGGAGATAAGATTTTCGTCTTCGGGATCGTGGGCGCGATCCTGCTGCTTTTCGCCGGACTCACGCTCGCGGGGATGTTTGTGATGTTCCTGCTGGCGCGGACGCTTTTCCCACATCGCTGAGCGACGTTGCCGGAAACGCGGAGGCGGCCGGCGCGGCTCGCGGTGAAAGGGCAAACTGCTAGGCAGAGCCCAAACCCGAGAAGAAAGTGCCTTCAGTAAGTCCACAGTTCCCGGGAGAAGGGCACAGCCATTGCTTTAACTTTCTCGGGGAATTCCACTTGTGCACCTTTCGTATCTCATCCATCGCCAGACCGCGCATGAGGCAGCCGCTTCGTGAGCGTGCTGGCTGCCGGCGTTCCCGAGACTGAAATCGAGCGGAATGCACCGTTAATTCCCGGTCTGCAGTTGGAGATCGCGCACGTCCTTTTTCTCGACCTGGTCGGTTACACGCGATTGCTGACCAATGAGCAGCACGAGGCGCAGGAAGAACTGAAACGCGTGGTGCGGGCGACGGACGCTTTCCGCAGCGCCGAAGCGGCCGGCAAGCTCATCTGTCTTCCCACCGGCGACGGGATGGCGCTGGTCTTTTCCACCACGCCAGATGCGCCGGTTTGCTGCGCGCTCGAGATCGACAAAGCGCTGCGCACCCATCCATTCGTTAGGCTGCGCATGGGCGTGCACAGCGGTCCAGTGAACGGGCTGACGGATGTCAATCACCGCTCGAATGTCGCCGGCGCGGGCATCAATATCGCGCAACGCGTGATGGATTGCGGCGATGCGGGACACATTCTCCTCTCGCAACGCGTAGCCGAGGATCTGGCGCAGTATCGCCATTGGCAGCCGCTGTTGCACCCGCTCGGCTTCTGTGAGGTGAAACACGGAGAGAAGCTATCACTCGTTAGTCTGCACGGCGAGGGAGTCGGGAATCCGGCCAGGCCCGCGCGGATAAAGGCTCAGGCGGAGAGTGGAAAGAATGCGGCCCGCCCCGTTCGCAGCGGGTCGTGGGCCAGACTGCTCTTGGGCGCACTACTTCTCGGTGGTGGCCTCTATTTCTTCTGGCCGGCTCCCGTTCCGGAATCGAAGAACCCGACGCCCGGCGCTCCGCCAGCGCCCGCCAAGAGCATCGCGGTTTTACCATTCGAAAATCTCAGCGCGAACCAGGAGACAGCGTTTTTTACCGATGGCGTGCAGGACGAAATCCTCTCCGACCTGGCCAAGGTCGCGGATCTCAAGGTCATCAGTCGCACCAGCGTCCTGCAGTACAAAACCGTCCGCGCACGTAATCTCCGTGAGATCGGCCAGCAGCTTGGCGTTGCGAACATTCTCGAAGGCAGCGTGCAACGTTTCGGCAATCGCATCCGCATCAACGCGCAACTCATCGACGCGCGCACGGACGCGCATCTCTGGGCGCAAAGCTACGATCGCGAGCTGGCCGATGTTTTCGCCATTCAAAGCGAGATCGCCCGCACCATCGCCGATCAGCTCCAGGCCCGGATTTCGCCGAGCGAACAATCAGCGATATCTCAACCACCCACGACGGATGTCGTGGCGGAGAAACTCTACGTGCAAGCGCGCGAAGCGGCCTCAGCTGGTTCCAATCCTGATGGGAAACAAGCGCTCCTGGACGCGGTCAAATTGCTCGATGAAGCGCTCGCGCGCGATCCGCATTTCCTCCGCGCCTACGGATTGCTCGTCACCCTGCATCTCGATCTCTATTGGCAGGGATTCGATCACACGCCCGCGCGGCGCGAGCTGGCGCACGCCACCTTGGAACGCGCCGCGCAGTTCGCGCCGGATTCAGGCGAAGTGCACGTGATGCGGGCCAACTACGCCTACCAAGGTTTCCGCGATTATGCGACTGCGCGGACGCAATTGGAGATCGCGCAGAAGCTTTTGCCTAACCAGGCACCGATTGCGATTTTTCTCGGCTCGATCGCGCGGCGGCAAGGTCGCTGGACCGATGCGATCGCCAACTTCCAGCGCGGCCTGGAGCTCGATCCGCTCAACTACCGATTCCTGATCGAAACCGCTTACACTTTCCAGAATCTGCGCCAATTCAGCAGCGCACGACAAATGTTCGAGCGGGCTCTGCGCGTGCAACCGCATGACGCTTATGCGCGCGTCGAATTAGCCCAGCTGGATTTCGACGAGCGCGGCGACACCGCAACGTTGCAGGCGGAACTCAGCCGCGTCCTGGAGGAGAATCCTCAAGCGTCGACTCAGATCGCGAACACGCTTTTCGAGAGCGCGCTCGCGCAACGGGATCAAGCGGGCGTGACACGCGCACTGCAGGCGATCCGGCCAGAAGGCTTACGCGACGCGGTGAACAATTCGCTTTGGACGCGCGACTGGTTCGTCGGTCTGGCCGCGCACTCTTTTGGCGATACCAGCGCGGCGCAAAAAGCTTTCACCGCTGCGCGCGTGATTGAGCAGCGGAATGTGCAGGATCAACCTGACTATGCGCCGGCGTGGGGCCGGCTCGGGTTGATTGACGCGGCGCTTGGCAATAAAGACGCGGCGATTCAGGAAGGTCGACGAGCCACTGATTTGCTGCCGATCTCGCACGACGCGTGGGATGGCACGGCGCAGCTCCTTAACCTCGCAAAGATCTACGCCTGGGTCGGCGAAACCGGGCTGGCGTTTGATCAATTGGAACAACTGGCGCGGATGCCGAGCGGCCTCACTTACGGCGACCTGAAAAGGAATCCAGAATGGAACGCGCTCCGCTCTCAGCCGCGCTTCGCCAGCATTCTGGCTTTGCTCGCGCCCGGCACGCCGAAGCCGTAGCGCAGGCATTCGTGTTTACTCTGGCAAAATCGCAGTGCTTGCCCGAGTGTTTCGACCGAGGTTTTTTACGTGAATCCAACTGACCCTGCCGCTAAGCCCGCCGAAGTCCCCACCAACCCCGCGCCACCTTCCGATCGCGCCGATCTGCGGCCGGAAAATATCAACGACGCCGTCATTCGCCTGGCGGGTAATTCGCAGGACGGAATTCAGAGCGTGGGTGCGTTCCTCGCGCGGCTCGCGGGCCGAAGCGACCAGGACGTGATGACCTACATGACAATTCCCGCGACCATCTCGGGCGGCCCGTCGATTTTTCAGGTCCGCATGGGCACGGGTGAAGTGCTTTCGGCCGGCGACGAGGCTGATTTTTTGGTCGCGTTCTATCAGCATAGTTATCGCGATCACTTGAGCTTTCTGCGCGAGGGCGGCGTGCTCCTTTACGATTCGGATAACGTCGAGCCCGATCTCGACGACAAGCGCTTCGTGCATGTCGGTGTCCCGATTACCGGCCTGACCGTAGAAGCGCTCGGCGGGACGGCGAAGGACAAGGGCAAGAACATGTTTGTCCTCGGTTTGATCGCGAAGATCTTCCATCTCGATGTCGAGAAACTGAAGAAGCTCGTCCTCGAAAAATTTGCCGGCAAAGACGAGAGCATCGCCAACACCGCGCTCATGGGTTTCCAGGCCGGCTACAATTACCCGGTCGGCAACGTCCTTTCGAAGCTCTACCAATTTGAAAAGGTCGTGCGCACCGGTGGCCGCGCCCAGATCACGATGGATGGCAACCAGGCGCTCGCCTACGGACTCCTCGCCGCGGGCGTGCGTTACGGCGCAGGATATCCGATCACGCC
>JBDUAE010000452.1:0-2067 GCA_040004805.1 Chthoniobacterales bacterium
CCCATGGCCGCTTTCGGTTGCGTGCCGATATTCTTTAAGGTCACTGAGACTGGCTGTCCTGCTTTCACCGAAAGGGCGGTCAGGTCGAACTTCATCTCGTCGTTCGCGGTCAATTCGACCTGCTTCGGCGGCACCTCGGGCGGTCGCGAGCACCCGGCGAAAACCAAGACGCTGAGAAGACAAAGCGTTGCCAGTCGGTTCATCGCGGCGAGCTACTTCACGACCAAAACACCCTTCATGCCGGCTGCGCAGTGCGCTGGGAAGCTACAGAGAAAGGGATACTTCCCCGGTGCGGATGGCGCATCGAAGGAAATATGCCCAGTTTCGCCGGGTCCGAGCAGCGGGATCACGGCCAAGACTTTACCGGCTTGCGACGCCGGCTGGTATTCCTGCGCCTTCGCGCTCATGGCGGCATTAGCGTAACCGAGAGGATCAGAGCCCATCTTAAGGAGAATCCAGTTATGTCCCATGGTCTCTTTGGCCATCTTGCCGGTATTGCGCAAGGTGACGGTGACTTTTTGGCCGGGGAGAGCCTCGATTTTGTTGACGCTATATTTCATCGTGTCGAAGGCTTCGATCGAAACACTGAGAGGCTTCGGGGCGGCATGCACTGTGAGCTGGGCGAAAGGAAGCAGCAACAGACAGGCGAGAGTGAGACGTTTGGCTTTCATAATGGATATCTTTCAGGGTGGGATCGTGGGGTTTGGTTAAAAAGCGAGCCACGCTTCGAGGTAGAGCGTGTTGTTATCCGAGGCGTTGCGCCCAGAGCCATCGAAGTTTGTTCGGGCGCCGTTGAAACGGTTATAGATGATGTATTGCGCGGAGAGTTTGACGTTACTCTTGGGCCAGAACGATGGGCCGCCCGATTTGTTGAACGGCAAATAATTTACCTGCAGCACAATGCCATCGCTCAAAGGCGAGCTGCGCGCGTTCCCGCCGTAGAGGCCCGAATCCGCACTCCCATCCACGTTAAACCAACTGATCGCGCCTCCGTAGGTTTTGTCGTAGAGATAGTCGATCGTGGCCTTAGTCGTCCACAGATGGTCGTGCGCGTTGGCGGCGTTGCCCAGCGGTCGACTCGCATCCCAGCTCTCGTGCTCATAGATCGCCGCAACCGTGGCCGTAATATCGTGGACGCCGAAGGAGGCTTGGTATTGCGAATCCAGGCCCACGTCGAGGATATGGTCGCGGCCGGCGGTCGCATCGCGACCAGGGAAGGTATCCGCGGCCAGCCCGAAAGTACCCAACTCGATCGTCTGGTTGCCAAAGGCTTTCGTATAGGCCACGCGCCAGTAGGGAGCCACCCGGTCGGCCTGGGCTTCGCCCGTAGGATCGATCCCCATCGCGCGTTGAAACGGCACGCTGAGCGTATGATAACCGCCGGCTTCCAAGTAGACCGAATTCGAAATGTAGAGATAAGCCCCGGCGCCCACGACCTCCTGCGCAAATCCGCCTTCGATTAAAGTTCCGGCCCCGGGAGTCGGGCCCAGACCGGAGCTGCTGAAAGGGAACCCCCAGACCGGCGTGCTGTTCCAGGGATCTTGCATCCCGGGATTGTTGTTGACGTAGAAGCCATAGAGGAACGAATGCTCGGCAATCGTGCCAGTATCGGCGTAACGCAGTTCGACGTTATCCCAATGCAATTGGCGGGCGACTCCGTCGAAGGTAATCTGGGTAAAGGTGCCGAACTTGTTCAAAAACGTGGCCGCGGTGGTTCCGAATAGGGTTTCGGCATAAGGGCCAAACAGGCGGCCGGCATAAAAGAGACTCGCCTGGGTGAGGGCGAAGTTGGAGTTATTGCCAAAGTGGGGTGCCGCGCCGCCCGGTTGCCCTTTGTCGGTAAAAGTAAACGAAGGCTGCAGCATCACCGCCACTGGCGGTAAGTGATTTTCGCCAGAGCTCAAGGTGTAGCCGCTGAGCTTAAACTGCCGCCCGTACTCGTTGAGGATCGGGAATTCTGTATGACAAGCGATGCAGGATTGACCGGTTTGCCGGGCGAAACTCGGAGTGGCTCGAGCAACCTGCGGGAGCAGCAAGAGAAAGGGCAGGCAGGCCAGGAGCCGGACT
>JBDUAE010000453.1:0-2067 GCA_040004805.1 Chthoniobacterales bacterium
CGGCGCAGCCGACGCGCCGAGCGATGCGCGTCTACCAGCGCATCGCTGATCGTCTCCAGGAATGCGGCTTCCGCGACATGATGCGAACAGGAAAACGTCGCCAGCAGTCCGTCTTTCGCGAGCAGCTTGAACGCTCGCACATGCAGCTCTCGATAGCCGCGCATGGCGTTGTGTAATCCGCCCTTCGTCTTCGTGAATGATGGCGGATCGAGCACGATCAAATCGTATTGCGCCTCTGCTTTCTCCGCCGCGCGCAGGAACTCGAACACGTCCTGCTCGACCAAGTTCACTTTTAAAGCATTACGCTCCGCGTTGGCGCGCGCCGCCGCCAGGCTCTCGCCGCTCGCCTCCACGCCGATCACCATCTCCGCCCCGGCCTGCGCGCACGCGAGGGCAAAGGCCCCTTGATTTGTGAAACAGTCGAGCACGCGTCGGCCTTTCGCGTAGTCGGCTACCGCGCGGTAGTGCGGCAATTGATCCAGATAAAAGCCAGTCTTTTGCGCGTGCCGCAAATCGACCGCGAAACGAAGGCCGCCGATTTCGATTTCCGCTTCCTCCGCCGGCGAGCCGAACAAGACACTGGTTTGTAATTCCAAGCCCTCGGCCCGACGCACCGGCGCATCGTTGCGTTCCACAATTGCGGCCAGACCCTCGAGCTGACTCGCACCGCGCAGAGCTTCGACGATGAGCGCTTTTCGTTGGTCCATCGCCAGCGTCAGAGTTTGCAGCACGACCTGATCGCCGTAGCGATCGACGATCACTCCCGGCAATCCGTCGCTCTCGCTCCAGACGAGGCGGCAGAGCCGCAAGTCCACGCCGCGGCGCACCCGATACTCGATCGCCTGCGCAATCCGGCGTTGGAAAAAATCGAGATCGAGCTCCTGACGTTTTCGCGAAAAACGGCGCGCGACGATTTGCGATTTGCTGTTGTAGATGGCGCTCCCGAGGAGCTTATCCTTCCCGTCCTTCAGCGAAACGACCTCGCCATCGATCGGATCGCCAAAAGCTTTCAGGACTTCGCCCGCAAAAACCCAGTCGTGCCCATGCAAAATGCGGGCGCGGGGTTTGATGATCAGACCAGCCATGGGAGGCGGGAAGGTCGAACGTCCCACGCGCGTCGTCCAACGTGGAACTGAAGAGCCTGATTTGGACGTTGAACGATCGCGCTTGGCCGTTCAACGTTTCTAAATGTCCTCCCCGCTGACCTACCTCGAGCTGCCGATTCCGAAACTGCGCAGCGGAAAGGTCCGTGAAGTCTTCGACCTGGGCGAGACCTTGCTCATCGTCGCGACCGATCGCCTTTCCGCGTTCGATTGCATCCTGCCCGATCCGATCCCCGATAAGGGCGCGGTCCTGAACCAAATCTCTGCTTTTTGGTTTCAGCGTCTCATCTTCACGCCGAACCACCTCCTCACGCCAGCTCCGGAGTTGCCGGAAAGTTTGCAGCCATTCGCCGAAGTGCTGGCACATCGTTCCATGATCGTGCGGAAAACCGAGCCCCTGTCCGTGGAGTGTGTCGTGCGCGGCTATCTCGCCGGCTCGGGGTGGAAGGAATATCAGGAGAGCGGAACGGTTTGTGGCCATCAATTGCCGGCGGGTTTGGAGCTCGGCTCAGAATTGCACGAACCGATTTTTACTCCCGCCACCAAGAGCGAAACCGGCCACGATCGCAATATCGATTGGACGGAGTGCTGCGAGATTCTGGGCGAGTCGCTCGCGGCCCAAGTCCGCGAGCGCAGCCTGCAACTTTATCTGGCGGGCAAGGAACACGCCGCGAGCGCGGGCATTATCGTGGCCGACACGAAATTCGAGTTCGGTCGCGAACGGGGCGAGCTCCTCTTAATTGACGAATGTCTCACCCCGGATTCTTCGCGCTTCTGGCCAGCCGACAGCTACGTCACGGGGCAGAGTCCGCCCAGCTACGATAAGCAATTCGTGCGCGATTATTTGGAGACGCTCGATTGGGACAAAACACCGCCTGCGCCGAATTTGCCGCCAGAGGTCATCGAGAAAACGTCGGCTAAATATCGCGAAGCGTTTCAAAAACTGACCTGCACAGAGTTGCAG
>JBDUAE010000454.1:0-2067 GCA_040004805.1 Chthoniobacterales bacterium
TGAAAAAAGCGTGAGTGAAAAGGTGAAACATCGCCGCTTCTCCAGAGGCCAAGCCGACGGCCATGATCATATACCCGAGCTGCGAGAGAGTGGAGTAGGCGAGAATGCGTTTGATGTCGTTTTGTTGCGTGGCAATCAGGCCCGCCATCAGAGCGGTGATCGTCCCGATCCATGCGATCACGTGGAGGGCCTCGGCGGACGCTTGGATGAGGAAGCTCACCCGGACGAGCATGTAAACGCCGGCCGCGACCATGGTGGCGGCATGGATGAGCGCGGAGATCGGCGTGGGGCCTTCCATCGCGTCCGGGAGCCAGACGTGGAGGGGGAACTGCGCAGATTTGCCGACCGCGCCGCAGAAGACGAGAAGCGCAGCCGCGGTGAGATAGCCGGGATGCGCGGTGAGATTCGACATTTTCCCTGCGATCTCTTCGAAGACGATGGAGCCGGTCGTGGTCCAAACCATGAGAATGCCGAGGATGAACCCGAAGTCGCCGATGCGATTCGTGATAAAAGCTTTGTTCGCGGCAGCGGCGGCGCTGTCGCGGGTGAACCAGTGGCCGATGAGCAGATACGAGCTGACGCCGACCAGTTCCCAGAAGATGAACATCATCACGAAATTGTTCGCGAGGACGATTCCGAGCATGGAAAACATGAAGAGGGAAAGCGCGGCGAAATAGCGCGCCTTGCCGGCATCGTCCCGCATGTAGCCTAACGAGTAGACGTGGATGAGCGCGCCGACGCCGGTGACGAGGACGAGCATGGTCTTGCTCAGATCATCGAGGATGAATCCGAGAGGAACCACGAAGACCGGTTTGAGATTGATCCAGGTGACTTCGAGCGCGGTAATTTCCGGCGTGGCGAAGATGACACAGCTCAGGACAAAGCCGACCAGAGCCGCGCCCACGGAGACACCAGCACTGACCCCGGAATTGCGGCGCGTAAAGAGCAGGATGCTCGCCGCCGAAAGCAGCGGCAGGAGGAGGACGTACCAAGGTAGAGCGCTCGACATGACGGCTAATTTTTCAACCGGCTGATGTCCTCGACGTGCGTCGTCTGTCGCGCGCGATAGAGCGCGACGATAATCGCGAGACCAACCGCGACCTCGGCGGCGGCGACTGTGATGATGAAAAAGACGAAGACTTGTGCGTGGTAATTCGGCAGGCCCGCGTGGTCGACCCGGAAGCGAGAAAACGCGACGAGCGACAAGTTGGCGGCATTAAGCATGAGCTCGAGCGACATGAAGATGATGATGATATTTCGCCGCAGCATCACTCCGGCGAAACCGATCGTGAAGAGCAGGCCGCTGACGAGGAGATAATCGCCGAGCGTGGCCATGATCAACGCAGCTCCCTTTTGCTCAGGACAATCACGCCAATTGTCGCCACCAGCACTAGCACGGCGATGATTTGAAAGGGCAGATTGTAGTTATCGAAAAGCAGACGCCCGATCCCGTGGACATCATCCCGCGCCATGGCGGGAAGAGCGGGAAAGGTCTTGTCCGCATCCCGGAAGCGACCGACGACGAGGAAAATTTGAGCGAAGAACGCGAGCGCAACAAAACTGCCGCCGATGACCGCGAAGAGATTGGTTTTACGACGTTCTTCAGCCCGGAGGTCGAGGAGCATGATGATGAAAAGAAACAGCACCATGACTGCGCCCGTGTAGACCAGGACTTGAATGATTCCGATGAAGAACGCGTCGAGTGAGAGGAAGAGCGCAGCGAGCCCAAGAAAACTAACGACCAAACTCAAGGCGCTCGCGACCGGGTTGCGGTTGAGAACGACGGCCGCGCCGAACGTGAGCATGAGCAACGCGAAGAGCCAGAAAAGGTAAGCGGGCATGACTATTTCTTCGCGTTCCACTTCAGAACCACGCCTTCCATGACGCCGCCCAACTCCAGGAGCTTCTCCTTGTCGTGCACCATCTCTTCCCGAGTAAAACCGGTGATGGCATAATCTTTGCGCAAAAAGATGGCCTGCTCCGGGCAAACCTCTTCACACATCCCGCAATAAATGCAGCGGATCATGTCGATATCGAATTCGTGCGGGAATTTTTCGACCTTGGCGA
>JBDUAE010000455.1:0-2065 GCA_040004805.1 Chthoniobacterales bacterium
GAACACCGGCAGCGGCAGGGATTTCTAGCGGTCCTGACCGGCCTTGGCGTGGCGATTGGGTTCATTTTCCTGGGGAAGGCGATTTTCGCCGCGCTCGGAATTTCGGTGGCGGATTTTCAGGTGGCGGGAGGTCTTATTCTGCTGGGGCTGGCGGTCCGCGATCTTCTCGGGTTTGATGGAAAGGAGAGGACTGGGAGTGCGGATTTTGGGGTGGTGCCGCTGGGGATGCCGTTGATTGCGGGCCCGGC
This sequence comes from Chthoniobacterales bacterium, assembly GCA_040004805.1. GTDB lineage: Bacteria > Verrucomicrobiota > Verrucomicrobiia > Chthoniobacterales > UBA10450 > JACCTI01. The sequence goes on from JBDUAE010000455.1 coordinate 249, forward strand.
TTTGCTGACCGCGCTCTTATTGCTGATGGATACGGTCGGGGTTTGGTTTACGATTTTGGCGCTGCTGGTAAATTTGATGTTGGTGGAAGTGGGCTTCCATCATGCGCGCCGGATCGAAGGCCTTCTAGGGAGGCAGGGACTGAATGGCGTCTCGAAAATTATTGCCCTTCTCTTGGCGGCGATCGCCGTCAGTTTAATCCGCCGCGGTTGGCAAACGGCGTGACCCGAAGGCCGGGGTTCGCGGTTCAGAACGCGTCGGTTTGAAGAAGAACCAAAGTGCAGGCTTGGTCCACTTCGATTCCGGCGGCGCGCGCTTGAGTGGCGAGTTCCTCGTTTTCGGCGCCGGGATTCATGATGATGCGGCGCGGTTTAGCGGCTAGGATTTCGGGGATGAGCGGAGTGGAACGCTGCGGTCCGAGATACATGGTGACGGTGTCGATTGGTTCGGCGATGTCGGCTATGCTGGCGTAGCAGGTTTCGCCCAAAATTTCCGGAAATGCGGGATTCACGGGAATCGCGCGATGGCCGTGGCGACGGAGCATTTCCAGCGCGCGATACGCGAATCGGTCAGGTTTCGGTGAGGCTCCGAGGATAGCGACAGTTTCAATTTTACGTTGTGACATGTTGATTCTGAGTGGTTTACGTTGTAATTTAGCCGACATGCCGGATTGGGCGGCCTATTGACAGGGAAGCGGCTCTTGTTACGCTAGCGCCCTTATGAGATTTCCTCTCGCGCTGACGACTAAAATCGCGGCGTACATTATCGGCCACAAACTGCGCCGGACCGAAAAATTTGCCACCGTTCTGCAGTTGGAACCGCTGCATACATGTAACCTTACCTGCACGGGGTGCGGTCGCATCCGCGAGTATTCAACTTCGCTCAAGGACATGATGAGCCTGGAGGATTGTCTGGGCGCTGCGGACGAGTGTCACGCGCCGATGATTTCCATCTGCGGTGGCGAACCTTTGATCTACCCGCATATCGAGTCGCTCATCCTCGGTTTGCTAGAGCGGAAGCGCATTGTCTACGTCTGCACGAACGCGATGTTCATGCGCAAGAAAATGCGGGAGTGGATGGCGGCTGAATTTCGGAAAGCGGAGACCGGAAACCGGAAAGACTTGGAGAATAAGATCGCAGCGCTTCTGGCGGCGAGTTTGATCAGCGAGAAGGACGCAGCCGAGATTCGGAAGGGACCGAAGGACGCGAGCAAGCCCGTAATCGCGCCGAGCGACTGGATGTATTGGAACGTGCATCTCGACGGTCTCGAGCGGACGCATGATTTGATCGTGGAGCGCGAAGGCGTTTTCAAGGAATGCATTCTCGCGATTAAGATGGCGAAGTTGCTTGGATATCAGGTGGCGACGAATACCACCGTCTACAAAGAAACGGACATGCAAGAAGTGGAGCAGATGCTCGATTTCCTGTCCGATCTGGGAGTGGACGGCCACACGATCACTCCGGGTTACGAATATGACGCGGCGAAGAAGGACATGATCGCGCGGCTGAATCTGAAGCCGGAGAATTTCTTCCTCACGCGCGATCTCACGGTGCAGAAATTCGCAAAGATGGAGGAGTGGATGGAGCGTTACACTTTCTTCGGGACACCGGTTTATTTCGAATTCCTAGCCGGCAAACGCGACCTGACCTGCTCGGCGTGGGCGATCCCGACGCGGAACATGGCTGGCTGGAAAGCGCCCTGCTATTTCATGACCGATATGATCGGAACAAAGGGGCACTACGAAAGTTACGCCGAATTGCTCGAGAGCGTGGACTGGGAGAAGTACGGCGTGGTCGACGGAGTGGCGCGCGATCCGCG
>JBDUAE010000456.1:0-2055 GCA_040004805.1 Chthoniobacterales bacterium
CCGCGAATTTTCATGGGGTAACTCTCGGAGGCATAGGGCAGGATGATGGCGATCATGCCGTTACTGCCGATGATGAGGAGCGCGACCGGCCAGACGGGACTGCCGCCAGTGTGGCTTTCGAGCCAGAGAATCCAGAGGAGGCCGAGAAAGGTGACGCTGATAAAGGTGGTGAGCGCCCATTTGGTGCTCCAACGGCTGTAGAGAAAGGTACACAAGAAAACCGTGGGCACGGCGATGAGGGCGGATTCCGCGAGCAATTTGCTGGAGACGCCCATGGAATAGCCTTTGGCGACGAGGTCGTTCGGCATCCAAAGGAGAAGGCCGAAGTTGATCAAGCCCCACGCGACTGCGGCAATGGTGAGCGCGGCGGTTTTGCCGACGAGGGCGGCGGTCCAGAGTTTCGGCGCAGGGACGAGGTCCCCCGCGACGTGGGTTCCGTGATCGAGAATTTCGTTGGCGTCTTCTTCGCCTTCGTCCAGAGGACGGCTGACGGTGCCGAATCGTGCCATCACAGCCTGCGCCTCGGCGTTGCGCCCGCGGGCGAGGAGGAATTTAGCCGACTCGGGAATGAAGCGGCCCATCCCGACGAGAAGGAGGCCAGTGGGGAGATTCACCAGCCAGAGAATGCGCCAACTGTAAATGGGAACGAAAACGGCGGAGATAGCGCTGGCGGCAAAGTAACCGCCCACCGCCCCCAAGCCGCCCACGAGCACGAGCGCCCAGCCCCGGTGTTTTGAGGGCATCGTCTCGGCCAGGAGCGCGTAGGTGACGGGTAACATTCCACCCGCGCCCAGCCCCATGAGGAAACACATCCCGATATTCCAGGCCAGGGAAGGCATCGCGCCGCAGATTGACGTGCCCACGAACACCACAGCCGACAAAAGGATAGAGGCTTTGCGCCCGTAGATATCCGCCAGGATGCCCCAGAGGACGGAGCCGCTGACCGTGCCGATGAGGGCGAAGAACGGAACCAGCGAAGCCTGCGCGCGCGTGGCTCGGTATTCCTGGATCATCCCCGGGACCACGAAACCCAGCGCGGCTGGCTTCATCACATCGATCACGAGCGCGAGCACGAGAGTGATCATGAGGGTGACGTGCGCGAGGTTTAGCGGCGCGTCTTCCGGCGCGACCACGGTAATGCGCGACGCGGCTTGCGCGGTGTGCGCGGCCCGGCTGGGAAGCAGTCCATAGGCGGCCACCGCCACCCCGGCGACGATGAGATACATCCCGAAGATCATCCCGGGATCCATCGGCATGCCCGAGAGGTTGAAGCCGTTGTCGCGGCCCATCCAGAACATCGGCAGATGCAGCAGCACGCCGATCGTAACCGCAATGCAGCCCAACCCAAAAGCCCAGACGCCGCGGCGGTCGAGAAATACTCTGGTGTCGATCATAGGCCGGCGAATGGGAGGCGGTCGGGATTAGTTACGGGCTCAGACGTTGGCCAACCCAATTTCGCGACACCGTGGCGTGAGCGCGCACGGTGGTCGAGCGGAATTATTGCGCTGCGTTTTGCTTCTCCTATCTGCTGCGCGTTCCCGGCAGATGTGATAGGATCGCGTCACTTATGCCGCAGTTTTCTTATCGGGCGCGGAACGCGGAAGGCGGCCTGGTCGAAGGAACTTTAAACTGCCCAGATCGTTCGGTCGCGATTCGGCAGATTGAGCAGTTGCGTTACATCCCGATCAAGATTGAGAACGTGGGCGCCGATCCGCAGGTGGTGAACGGGAGCGCCGCCAGTGCAGCGGCAGCGGTGGCGACGCAGAAACTCACGATCCCGCACACGCAGTTGCTCATTTTTACGGAACAGCTCGCCCATTTACTCCAAGCCGGGATGACGCTGGACGAAGGGCTTTCGGTCTTGCGGAAGCGCTTGAAACATCCGCGGGTGCAACAAATGACGGGAGCGCTGCACCAAGCTCTGGTGGATGGGCGAAGTTTCTCGCAGGCTTTGCGCGATTTTCCCCGAATCTTCCCGGCGATCTACGTGAATCTGATCGCGGCGGGCGAAGCGAGCGGCGCGCTCCCGGATATTTTGAAGCGGCTGGTGGAGCA
>JBDUAE010000107.1:0-6809 GCA_040004805.1 Chthoniobacterales bacterium
ACAGAACGCGTTCACTTGCGGATCCTGGATTAACGACACCACCCACTGAAAACCTTCGCCCGATTTCCCGGTGGCGCGCTCGAGTCTTTGCGCGACGCGGCGCACCATTTCCACGTCCGGGCCGGAGTCGATCGTATGCGCCTGCGACAAGACCTGGCGGTAACTTTGGAAACCGAGCGCCGTTTCCTGATCGCGCGTCATCCCAACGTGACTGGTGCGACCGGTCTCGGGATTCACAAATTTTTCCGAACTGAAATACTGCCAGGCAAAAACCAGTCCGGCGACGAGAATGGGGAGCCAGAGAAAATGGCGACGGTTCATAGCTGTATCTTTTACGAATCACACACGAATCGCACAAGCCCGAGTCGCAAATTTTCAGTCCACTCGGGAAGGAGCGTGACGGCCGGAGCGTTGCGACGACCAGCAGCCTAACGACCAGCAAACGCCGGCGATGAGGACGTTCACGAGCACGAGAAGGGTGGAATCGAGAAGCTCGTCTTCGCGCAAGAGCAGCTCTTTCAGCGCGTTCGAGACCGCGTACAACGCCACCACCAGAAGGAGGCAGCGCAACAGAAGCGTGAAGGCGTGACGCATGACTTATTGCAGCTCGGCGGGCGCGCCGGTTAACATTTCCGAGGTGCGCAGCGTCCGCCGCCATTGCCCGCTATCGCGTCGGAAAAACCCGTGGGGAAATCCGACGACAAACGTCGTCAGCGAGATCGCCCAAAAATAGACGGTGTAGAACGGCGCGAGCAAAAACAGCTTCGGATAAAGCCGCCAGCGGTCACGATCTAGGAGAGTGGCGATGAATAGTTGGAACAGGAAAAAACCGAAACAGATCCCGAAATAAACGAAGACGCGATTCCAGACCGCGGGTTGCGCCACTCCTTCACCGCGGAGCAAATGCGAAGCTAGGATCGAAACGCGAACCACGCCGACGAGGAGGGAAGCCCAAAGCCAACCCGCGCCTAACAAGGTAATCAACGCGACCGGAATATGGGTGGCCCCTTTCCGCAGCGTTCCGGTGAGGTGTTCACGCACCGCACGGCCGAGACCGCGGCTCCAGCGTCTCCGTTGCCGCCAGAGTCCGCGCCAGGTGGGGACCATCTCGACGGACGCAATCCAGCGGCGTTCGTAAACGATCCGCCAGCCTGCCGCTTGCATCCGCCAAGAGAGATCGATGTCTTCAGCCGCCGTCTCCTCGTTCCACGCACCGATCGCAAGCAGCGCTTCCCGACGGAACGCCACCCACGCGCCTGAGACCGTCATCAAACCGCCCCAGCGATCTTCCGCATTTTTGACCAGACCGATCACCGCGAGGTAATCGAGTGTCTGCATCATCTGCGGGAGCGATTTTGGATTCGTCGGCCAGATTTTCCCGGTGACGGCACCTACGCCGGCAGCGCAGGCGAAGTGCGCCAGCATTTCGCGCCACGTCTTGGTATGCACCAGCGTGTCCGCGTCTAAACAGACGACAACATCCGAACGCGTTTCGCGCAGCCCGGCATTAAGAGCGGCGGCCTTGCCGCTATTTTTCGGTAGCCGCAAAATCCGCGTCCGCGGCGGCAGCCCATTCTCCATTAGCGCAGTGATGGATTCGGTTTCCTCGGGACTGCCGTCGTCGATCAGAATGATCTCGTCCGGCGGCGGGTCGACGGCGGCCAGACTCTGCGCGGTATGGAGCGCGCCTTCCGGCTCGGCGTAAAACGGAATCAGCACACTGTAGCTTGGAAGCTGCGCCGGAACGGTGCCGTGACGGAAGGAACGCAGGAGGCAATTGATCCCGTAGATCGACCAAATGAGACAGACGACCAGCGGAAATAAATCGATATACTCCGCGATCGATTCCAACGTCCCGCGGGGCCAGTCACCGAGGTCGCGGAATTCACTGAACCAGTGGTCCGCCAGCATGCGGATGAAATCCGCCCATTCGAAAGTGGCGAAGAAATGGAGCATCAGCGTTGGCGCGGGCCGGGTGCGAGAAGGGCGATGGTTTGTTCAATCGCGGCGGAAAGCGGCGCGTCGAACGGATAAATGTTCCGCAATTTCGCGAGGCGGTCCGTGCCACCGGAGACATCGCCATTCAACATCTGCAAGGCGGCCCGGGCCACTTCGGCTTGGGGATGGGCCGCGGCCTCCGGAGTTAACTGCGCGAGAGTGGCGGCGAGGAGCGTACGGCTTTGGGTTTGTCGGCAAACTTTCAGGAACGCGAGCCACCAGGTCTGCTGCTCGATGCGATCGGTCGGAAAATTGAGGGGCACGGTCTCGTCTTTTCGGAACACGGTCACGCGCGGCAGGTTGTTATCGGCAGAGGTATCGCGGGAGACGAAAATCGGCGGCGTGTCGAAACCGAGGAAATGCGTGAACCCGCTTTGCTGCGCGATTCGTTTTGCGGTAAAATTCCACTCGCCGTAGGGCCAGCAAAAGATGCTCGGGATAGGAAACCCGTGTTCCGCGAGCTTCTTCCGGTTCGCGTCCATGTCCACCCGGATACGCCGCTCGTAATCCTCTTCGGTCTCAACCCGGCCCTTCTCCACCAGGTATTGCCGAATCGTTTCCGCAGGTTGGCCTTCATCCGATACCGCCATTTCCGTCGCTTGATAGTGGAGCGCGTCAGAATGCGCAATCACTTCCACTAATCCGGAATCGTAAAGCTGACGCGCTTCCTTCCACGTCATCGTCGGGTCGGGTTTCGTCGGTTCCGACGTCGCGTGATTGCTCTCATCGGTCTCGCTCATCCAGCTCGTCACCAGTGCGATCGCGTAGGGTATTTTCCGTTTCAGGGCGCGCGGATGGAATAACTTCAAGACGCTTTGCGAGCCGTCGTCGATCGTGATTACAATTGGCCGCGGCGGCAAAAGGGCGGCGTCGCCGGTCATCACATAGGACTGTAGGCGCGAGAGCGGCGTGATGTTAAATCCGGCGCCGGCCAGCGCCTTGAGCATCGCGTCCAGATACGTCGTGCTGCATTTGTAGAGAAATGCCTGTGAGCCGGGCTGCACATCCGCAAAGGTGTGAAACGCGAGCACTGGACAAACCGGATCCGCATTTTTATCCGACAACGCTCCGCGGCGGTAAAGCTCGCCCAAACAAACGACACTCCAGACCGACGCGTCGCCGGGGAAATCTTTGGGCGCAATCCGCCTCGCGTTCGGATCATTGCCCGGAGTTGCGGCTGGCGTAGCCGACACCAAGGGAGTGGACGCAACGGCGGTTGCCGGGTTGGCCTCATAACCAAAAAGGGTGCGCACTTTTACGTCGTCGTTCAGCAGCGCGGTCAGCTTGTTAAACGTCTTCTGCTCCCAGGTGCCGTAGGTGAAAAACGAGACGCCGCTGACCGGATCCTGCGGCAAACTGCGCAAGGCGGTGGTGATTTCTCCCGCAGGACTGTCAATCCCGAGAGTAGGCCAAAAAGCAGAACCGTTCGTTAGGTAGCGCGCATACGGACCGACCACGTTTTCGCCCACCCACTGCGGCGGCTTTTTCCAATCGGTCCAGTAGCCCATCGGTTGCAGAAAATCCAGCCCCGACCGGGCCAGCATCGGATAATTCTGACTTTGCTCCGTAAACTCCGGCGCCAGCAGAAACGCCCCGAAACGAACCGCGGGCCGCTGTTCATGCAATGTCCGCACGACGTGCGCAATCCAGTCGGCGACTTCCGCGGAGCGAAACTGATACCAGCGCGCCTTATAGTAGTCGTTCTCGAGCGTGAGGTGGCCCCACTTGAACTTCATCAAGCGCTCAAACTCCATCCCGGAAAATTTGTCGCACGCTTCCCACCAACCGCTGAAGCGGACCCAATCGAGCGAGACGCCGGCGAAAGGGTAAGTATCGAGCAGCTTTGCCAGCAACTCCTCCTGCCGCGTCTGCACCCGGGGATCGCCCGCGTCGACAAAGACCTCGCCTTTCGCACCGACATAGCTCGCGTCGGGAAAGAGCGCCGCCGCCTGCGCGTCGTGGAAACAGGGCCACCACGCGTAGATGTCGATCTTCATCTCTTTCGCGCGCGCCAGCATCTCATTGAGCCAATCGGCATTCTCCCAGCCCGCCGCCGTCTTCTCGTTAGGCAAAGGCACCAGCAGTTCGCCGCTCTGCAAGGTCTGGCCGGTGCGGGGCGAGACGAAATTATCCTCGTCCTGCTTCACCAGGAGATCGATTCGGGTGATGCCCCGGGCGTGGCATTGATTCAGAAGGTAAATCCAGCCGCCGCTGGTTACGTTTTCCGTCGTTCGCACCACAATACCCTGGGCCGCACCGACACTAGCCAGCTTCGGCGGGAGCACCGGTGCATTCGCGGGATCGGCGACCGAGGGTGGTGTCGGCGATGGCGATGGCATGGGCATGGGGGTTTGCGCAGAGGCAAGCGTAGCCCCGCCGAGGAAAAGCAGCGCGAGCAGAGAGCGAAGATAGCGAACGGTGCTCATTAAAGGCGGTATCTTAGAGACGAAGTTCAGCCGGGCAAATTCACTCCCGCGACGGTTGATCTAGCTTTGGCAGCGAGCTCTCGATCGCTTTGCGGTCCGCTTCCAACCACGGCGGAAGGACCAGCGCTTCGCCCAGGTGCGCCGGGTCTTCATCCACGGAGAATCCAGGTCCATCCGTCGCCAATTCAAAAAGCACGCCGCCCGGCTCTTTGAAATAAACCGACTTGAACCAAAAGCGATCGATCACCGGTGTCGGCTGCGCACCCCCGCGGGCGACGTCGGCGCGCACTTCCAACTGGTGCGCCTCGTCGTCCACTCGCCACGCCAAGTGGTGGACGCTCCCCGTCCCCCACGCGCCGCGGCGAGCATCGGGAACTTCGCGGACATCGACGTATTGCCCGGATTGCCCCTCGCCCGCACCGTAGCGATGCCAGCCGTTCTCGGATCCGAATTCGCGAAAACCCATCGCGCCTTTCAAGAAATTGGCTGAGACCGCGAGGCTCGCCTCTTCCATCCGCGCCGTCTCTAATCCGCGAACCTGCATTTCCACCGGGATCGGCCCTTCCTCCCACGGTGTAAATAGGCGGCCCAACGCACTGGAACTCTCTACCAACGCCACTCCAAGGCCGTGCGTGTCTTTCATCGGCAAGGTCGGCTCGCCGAAACGCTTTTCCGCTGGACCCACGGCCACGCCATAGCGCTCCAGCCGAGCGCTCCAAAAACCAAGACTTCCCGGCGGCACCGTCAGAGAGACTTCCGTGCTCAGGCCATAGCCATTCCGACTCGGCGCCATCTGAGCCCAGGGAAAAAAAGTGATGTCCGTCCCAGGATGTCCCTCCGCATCGGCATAAAATAAATGATAAGTGCCCGGGTCATCCTGGTTCACGCTCTTCTTCACCAGCCGCATCCCGAGCACGCCCGCGTAGAAATCCAGATTCTCCTGCGCCGGCCCTGCGATGGCCGTGATGTGGTGAAGTCCGCGAACGCCTTGCATGCGTCTGCTAATCTGCCAGTCCCGCGCCTTGCGCGGCAAGCCTTCTCGCCTCCTCCTTCGGGGCTCGCCTTGTGTCGGCTAATTTTCTTATCCTACTGTCGTCATGCCTCGCTCTCTCATTCTCGCTCTCGTCTTCGTCGCTGGTTTGCTTGCCACCGCCGAAGCCGCGCCCACGATCTTTCTCGTTCGCCACGCCGAAAAGGAGCACAGCTTCTCGGCTAACCAGAACAATCCGCCTCTTTCGTCGGCCGGACGCAAACGAGCCCGCGCGCTCGCGTTCCTGCTGCGGGATACTCATCCCGTCGCCATCTACGTCACGGAGTTTGCCCGCACCCAGGAAACGGCTGCGCCTCTCGCGGCCGCCGTTCGGATTCGCCCGACGGTTTTGGCGGCCAAAGCCACCTCCGCCCTGGCGGCTCGCTTAAAGCAGACGCGTGGCTGCGCCGTCGTGGTCGGACATTCCAACACCATTCCGGAAATCCTCCACGCACTCGGTGTGGAATCACAAATCAAGATCGCTGAAACGCAATACGATAACGTGTTCGTGGTGCTTCCACGTCCGCCGCCTCGACTTTTGCGGCTGCACTATTAATTAGCCGACACGCGGCGCGGGTTAGAATTCGAGTTCGAGATCCTCTTCGCAAAAATCGAACTTCACCGCCGGCGACTCGGTCCCATCTTCAAACACGGCCTTAAAATACCAATCGCAGCCGCTGTCGTTGGTGTTCTTTCCCCACGCCAACGTCATCTCTTTTCCGGCAGCGATGCCCGCACCGATGTCGAAATTTCCGTACGTCTTGTCATCCTCCGAGGCCAGCAGCTTCACGATCTTATCTTTGGTCGTGTTGTGAACCTTGAAGGTCAGTTGCGCTCCGGCAGCTCCATCCGGCTCCGCCTTCACTTTTTCGTTCTCGACTGCGAGCTTCTCCGGCTTCGCCTCCGCGGCCGCTGCTTCGATCGAGAATTTTACCGACGTCGCCATTTCGTCGCCGTTGTATAAATCCACTTTGTAATCTCCAGCCGGCCAACCGTTCGTCGGCTTGCTTAAAGAGAACGAGCCACCGCCATCGTCCGCCTCCAGAGCCAACGTGGCTTCATCGATTTTCGTTCCCTTCGGCGCCTGACTTCCCACGTCCACTGCCATCCAAGCCGCGCGCACTTTGTCGCCCTTCTTCATCCCCTGAGTCCGGAAGAAGGCGTAGATCTTCGGGATGTCCGCCGGAAAAGTGCTTGCCGGCTTGCTGTCCTTGTCCTTCGCGACCATCGCTTCGACCTTTGGCTTTTCCGCCGCGTGAATGCCGGCCACGCCCAAGATCATCGCGAGCAAAAATGAGAGAGAAGTCTTCATAGGCCAAACAGTCGAATCCGTTCCAGTCCGGTCAAGGAGTTCC
>JBDUAE010000457.1:0-2050 GCA_040004805.1 Chthoniobacterales bacterium
ACTCGGCTGGTGCTGGGTGCCGGGAACGGTGTGGGCGCCTTCGTGGGTTTCGTGGCGTCAGGGGCAAACGGAATCGTGCTCGTGCCTGGGCTGGGCGCCTTTGCCGCCGGAAGCGTCGTGCGAAGCGAATGTCGGTGTCTCCACCTGGGTTGATCGCACCTGCGACATCGGGCCCGATGCCTACGTCTTCGTGAATGTCCGCGATTTCGGGACCGATTCCTACACGCGCTGCGGCTGCGTTTATGGGCGCGAACGCAACGTAACCATCATCGAGGAAACGGTGAACATCACCAACATCGTTTACACCAACAACATCACCTACAGCGGCGGACCGGATTATCGGCATTGCAACGATTTGATCCGACGCTTCGGCGGGCGCGAGGTTGGGACGTTGACTTTGGATCGAGTGCAATCTTCCAGCGAGCTCAACGGAAGGAATTCGAGACTCGAAGGGAGCACCTTGGCCCTTGTTTCGCCTTTGGTGCCGATCACGCGCGACCCGAAACGGCCCTCGATCGCCACCACCATTCCTCATCCCACGATCGACAAGGGCTGGGGCCGAATCAAAGACCCGGGGGTGGCCGCGAAATTGAAGAGCAAAATTGCCGACGAGACTAAGGGGGCCACGCCGAAGACGTCTTTCGCCCGCCTGCCCGCAGGCGTTCCGATCCCGACGACGAAAACCGATCCGACGAAAACAACCGGGCAAAATTCCGGCGTCGCCCTAACGCAGCAACCGGGTCAAACGCTCAAGGGCGCCGGCCCGGTGGCGCAGACCCAGGGTCATTCCGGAGCGACCATGACCAATTCGAAAGGTCCGCTGACGACCCACGGGCAACATCCGGGAGACAAACTAACGAGTAGTGGACTGACCGGCGCGGGCAAGGTCGGCGAAATTCCGGGTGCGACCAAGCAACATCCGGGGCAGAAGACAACCGTCGGCACGACGCCGGGGGCGCTTTCGGTCAAGGGCGGGCAGCATCCCGGCGAGCGAGTGGGAGGGGGTGCCAGAACGGCCCCAGCGAAGGTCACGGGAGATGCCAACACCGTAAAGGGCCCGCACGCAGTGGATCACCCACCCGGAGCACTAACTCCGAAGGTAACGAACAGCACCAGCGGCACCCCCACCAAAGGCAATCCAACTCACGGCGTTACTGTGAAACAACCGACGGACTCGAATGAAGCGCACCCGAAAGACCTGATGGGAGCGACCAAGGATTCCGGCTCGAGCGGGCCGGTTGAAAGCGCGCATCTGCCCGGAGGGAAGAAGGGAGGAACGCAAACTGCGACCCACACTCCGAGCGTTTCCGCGGAGAAAAAAGTCAGCGTGGCGCCGGTGCATCACGACTCCGCGCATCCCGCGCATAAGACCGCGTCTGCTGCCGCCGCGCACTCCAATGCCGAGCCGACGTCCCACAAGCATGCGGCGACTGCACACGCAGAGGTGCATCGAGCTCCGTCCGCGCCGCGCGCTTCTCCTCCGCGTCCGAAACCGCAGGCCGCGACGGTCAAAGCCCAGCCCGCGGTGAAAAAGAATGCCGCCAAGCCCACGCCAACTCCGCATCGTTGATGAAAAACTTAGCGTCTAACTTATCGATGCTCGGGCTGTTGATCGCAGCCTCCACACCGGCGCAGGAAATTCAGCAACCGGCTGCTGGCACCCTTCCCGCCGCCACATCCTGGTCCGACAGTCCTTACGTCGAAATTCGCGGTTGCGCCTACAATTCCGAGAGCGAATTGGCCGCGAGGACTCACAAATCGCAGGACATTATTCGAAAGGGCAGACTCGCCGCCACCGGTCACCAATAAAGCCGGCGCGCTGCTCTCTCCAGCCCTCATCCAGGCAATCACAGGCGAGCACGCAAAGCACTTTGAGCGCGCGTCATCCTGACGCGGCGCATCGCGCCGAAGGATTCTGCACTGGCTGCGGTTATCCCACCGCTGGCGTATAAGCGCCTTAGCACCCCTGTGCGAGATCCTTCGTCGTCTGCGCGTCTCAGGATGACGCCGCCCGGCCAACGCTGCTTCCCAAGCCGGTGGGTTGCCTCAG
>JBDUAE010000458.1:0-2048 GCA_040004805.1 Chthoniobacterales bacterium
TTGCCGCAGCTCGCGCCGATGGACATTATCGAAGGCGAGACCGAGACCGATCGCGCGCAGTTGCCGAAGATTTCCGCGCTCGATAAAATCATCGTCGCGATCGCGGGTCCGCTTTTTAGCCTGCTCCTGGCTCTGTTTTTTGCCGGCATCGTCTGGCTGGTGGGTCATCCGGTGAGCGAATCCGATATCACCACCGTGATCGGCTATGTGCAGCCCGATTCGCCAGCGGCGAAAGCCGGCTTGCTCGCCGGAGACAAGATCCTGGAAGTGGACGGCGCGAAAGTGACGCGCTTCTCCGGAATGAATCACAGCGTGATCTGGAGTGTGGTCCGCAGTGAGGGCGAAACGATTCCCTTCAAAGTGGAACGCAACGGCGCGATCCGTGATTTCGCGGTCGTCCCTTATATCGCCGAAACCAGCGGGTGGCGGCGGAAGAGCGTGCGCCAGGTCCTGATCTCGCCCGCGCAAACTCCCATCATCGAAGAAGTGCAACCCGAGACGCCGGCGGCAGCCGCGGGTCTTCGCCCTGGGGATGTCGTCGTGGGTTACAATGGCACGAAGATTTTCACGCCAATCGCTCTCGGCGCTTATATCCAGACGCACGGCGAAGAACCGCTCACGCTCCAGATCATGCGTGACGGCAAACTCCTCGAGCCCAAGTTAAAGCCGGCGCTGATCGGAAAAGAAGAGACTCCGCGCATCGGCATCGCCTGGGATAACGGCGGGCGCATGTCCCTCGCTCACCCGAGCCCGGTGGAGCAGGTTTACAACAGTATTACGAGCACTCTAAGCACGATCGGTGCGGTGGCGTCGCCGAAGTCCGACGTCAAATTGCAACACCTCAGCGGCCCGGTCGGAATCGGGCGCATCTATTACATGCTCTTCCAAAGCGAACGCGGGTGGCAACTCGCGCTTTGGTTCAGCGTGATCCTGAACGTCAATCTCGCGATTTTAAACATGCTGCCCATCCCAGTGCTGGATGGCGGTCATATTGTTCTCGCCATCATCGAAGCGATCCGCCGCAAGCCGGTAAACATCAAGATACTGGAGTTCGTGCAAACCGGATGCGCCGTTCTCATCATCGGCTACATGGCCTATGTGAGCTTCTTCGACATCGGCGACTTCTTGCCGCGCGCGTGGAGCGAGAGCAAGAAACCGCCGGCTGCCGCCAGCGCTACCCCGGCGCCGTGACGAAATTCGGTGCGCACGGCACCGAATTTCATACCTTGGCTGCAAGATGAATGCCGCCATGACTACGACCGCTTTCGAAATCGCCGGACATCGTACCGTGAAATCGCTCGGTGTTGTCCGCGGGATTATTGTTCGCTCGCGCTCCATTTTCGGCACGATCGGCGCCGGATTACAGACGCTGGTGGGAGGGAATATCACCATTCTTTCCAATCTCTGCGAGAAGACCCGGCAGGATGCGCTCGAGCAGATGCTGGCTCATGCGGGCGCTTTGGGCGCAAACGCGGTTATCGGTCTGCGTTACGACGCGACCGAAGTCATGGACGGCGTCACCGAAGTCCTTTGCTATGGCACCGCTGTGATCGTGGAGCCGCCTCCTCTTCCGTAAAGATGAACTACTGCCCGGATCCTTTTCATTATCAGCGGCGACCCACCCGAGAGGTCATGGTCGGCCGCGTCGGCGTGGGTGGCGGGAATCCGATTCGCGTGCAGTCGATGATTACCTGCGACACGATGGATACCGAGGCTTCCATCGCGCAGACGATGGAACTGGCGCAGGTCGGCTGTGAAATCGTGCGCATCACTGCGCCCACCGTGAAAGACGCGGCCAATCTCGAACACATTGTGCGCGGCCTCCGCGAACGTGGCTGCGAGGTGCCGATCGTAGCCGACATCCATTTCAAACCCGATGCCGCGATGGAGGCCGCCCGGTGGGTCGAGAAGGTGCGCATCAATCCCGGTAACTACGCCGACTCAAAGAAATTTAAGATCCTTGAGTACACCGACGAGCAATACGCCGCCGAGCTGGAGCGCATCCGCGAACGTTTTTCGCCGCTCGTGAAATATTGCAAGGAGCACGG
>JBDUAE010000459.1:0-2047 GCA_040004805.1 Chthoniobacterales bacterium
ACGGGCGTGGTGATGATTTTCCTTACGGTGGGCATCATGATCTCGCCGATCTATCTGGAGCCGCTCTTTAATAAGTATAAGGCGCTGGACGATCCCACGATCACGGAGCCGATCCTGGCGATGGCGCGGGCAAACCAAATCCCGGTGACGCAGGTGTTCCAGGTGGACGCTTCCCGACAATCCAACCGGGTGAGCGCCAACGTCGCCGGGTTCCTCGGGACGACGCGAATCGCGCTGAACGATAATCTGCTGAAGCAATGCTCGCTGCCGGAAATCCGCGCGGTGATGGCGCATGAGATGGGGCATTACGTGCTAAATCATATCCTGAAGTTTCTGATCACCTTTGGGGTGCTGGCGCTGATCGCTTTCGGTCTGGCGAAGTGGGCTTTCGAGGCGGCGGCGAGGAAATGGGGGACGCGCTGGGGCATCCGCGGGATCGCTGATCCGGGGGCGCTGCCGCTGCTGGCGTTAATCTTCGGCGTGATCTCTTTTTTCCTGACGCCGGTGACCAATACGATGGTCCGGACGCAGGAGGTGGAGGCGGACGCGTTCGGCATTAACACGGCGCGGGAACCGAGCGGGATGTCGATGGTGGCGCTCAAGCTCGGGACATATCGGAAGCTGGACCCGACGCCGTGGGAGGAGTTTGTTTTCTTCGATCACCCGAGCGGTCGCGCCCGCATCCGGATGGCGATGGAATGGAAGGCGGCACATCTGCCAGCGCGGGGAGAGTAGAACCCGGGCTCGACTCCACGAAAGAGCCAGCAATCTCGCGCGTGAAATTCTCCTTCCGGATCGCTCTTGCGTTCAGCTTCGGCTTCGTCGCCAATCTCGGCGCCGCGCCCGACGCCGTCTTCATCAACGGCAATATTTACACGGGCAACACGAAGCAGCCGCATGCCGAATCCATTGCGGTGCAGGATGGGCGCATCACCTTCGTCGGCTCCAGTGCGGCAGCTAAAAAATTAGCCGACACGGCGCGCGTGATCGATCTCCACGGCCAGGCCGTGTTTCCCGGCTTTACGGATTCGCATTGTCACGTCTTCGGTATCGGCGAGCGCGAGATGACCTTGAATCTCGAAGGCACGAAAACGAAGGCTGATTTCCTAGCGAAAGTGAAGGAGCGCGTGGCCAAAGCGAAACCGGGGCAATGGATCACGGGCCGCGGTTGGATCGAAACCTTTTGGAAACCGCCGCAATTCCCGACTGCCGCCGATCTCGACCAGATCGCGCCGGAGAATCCGGTCTTCCTCACACGCGCCGATGGACACGCTGCGGTGGCGAATAGCGCCGCCTTGCGGCTCGCGGGGGTGACGGCCGAGACGCCTAATCCTTTCGGAGGCGAAATCCTGAAAGACAAGAACGGCGCGCCTACGGGCATGCTGCTCGACAATGCGAAGTCACTCGTAGGAGAGCACATCCCCTCGCCCACGCCTACCGACCGCGAGGAAGCGTTGCGGCTCGCGGTTGACCGCGAACTTTCGCTCGGATGGTGCGAGATCCAAAACGCGGGCGGTGATCTGGACGATGCCGCGCTGATCCGGCAATTCTTCGACCAGGGCAAATCGAAGCTGCGAATTTACAATGCGGTTTACGGCCCGGGCCCGGCGGCCGATCGGCTCTTGCGGGATGGGGCCACGGTCGGCGCGGACCAGGCCCACTTCACGCAACGCACGATCAAAGTGGTGGCCGACGGCGCGCTGGGCTCGCGCGGCGCCGCTTTGCTCGAACCCTATTCCGATGCGGACACGTCCGGTTTTCTCACGGTGAAGGAAAACGAGTTGCGCCCGATGTTGGAGGAAGCGCTCCGCGCCGGCATCCAGGTGGAAACGCACGCCATCGGCGATCGCACGAACCGATTTATTCTCGATCAATACGAAGCCGCCTTCGCCGCGGTTCCGCCTAACGAGAGGAAGATCGCCGAGCCGCGGTGGCGGATCGAACATGCGCAGATTCTCAGCGCCGCCGATCTCCCGCGGTTCGCCAAACTCGGCGTCATCCCCTCGATGCAACCGTCGCACGCGATCAGCGACCTCTTCTTCGCGCC
>JBDUAE010000460.1:0-2046 GCA_040004805.1 Chthoniobacterales bacterium
GCTTTGCTGGATTCGAAGGTGGTTTTTGCATCCGCGGCGGCAGGGGCGTGGCGAATGAGCAGTGAGACCTCGGGTGCGGAGGCCGCTCCCGTTTTCACATGATAGGAAACACGGCTGACCCATGTCTGTCCCATTTCCGTATCGGCCATACCGCTCCCACCCGCTTCCACGGGCGCCCCGAGGATTTTCTGCGCGAGCTCGGCGGTGAGAATCTTGCTGGCGCGATTGGTATCGCCGGCACGCACGTTCGTGACATAGCAAAGCGCGAAAACTGCCAACAGAACGACGTAAGGTGATTTCATTGATAATTACTGAGTCTTCACATACGCACGAGCTCGACACGCCTATTTTTCGCGCGGCCTTCCTCGGTATCGTTCGACGCGGCGGGCGCGGCGAAGCTAACGCCGAAGGGAAAGAGGCGCTCGTTCGAGATGTTGTAATGGGCGGTGAGCTCGCCGACGACAGCCTGGGCGCGGCGCTCGGAAAGAGTGCGATTGGATTCAAAGCTGCCGACGTTATCGGTATGGCCGGTGACGAGAAGCTTCAAGGTCGTGTCCGAGTTGAGAAGCTTCGCAATTTGTTCCAGGGCGGAGGCGGACTCCGATTTCACGTCAGCCTTATTGAAATCGAAATAAATTCCGTAAAGCGCCACGCGGCCGGTGTCCTGCAGACTCGAGGCCATTTTTTCGGCGGACACACTGACCATTTTCTCTTCCATCGGCTTGGACTCGACGATGTCCACCTGCACAATGGTTTGGTTTTTCTCCAACTTTACGTCGCCGGTGGTGCCGTAGGTGTAGCCAGTGACGAAGACTGTCGCATAAACATCGCCTTCCGGACGGGAAAGCTTGGCCGCAACATAGCGGGAGTTGAAGTCGGAGTATTCGAAGATTTGGGAGTAGATGCCAGCGTAACGGCCTTGAAAATCGTAGCCCAGGTCTTCCTTGCTGGCGGTGAAGAGGGTTTGAAATCCCTTGGCCTTCAGGTCGTTCTCGTAGTTCCGGAAAACTTCCAGCGTGGACCGCCCGTTGGGGGCAAAATAGGAGATGCGCGTGACTTTGCCTTCGACCGTTTGCTCTTTCTCATTCGACTTGCCGCCGCCGGAGGGATTCAGTCCCTTCCCCAGCGCCATCGAGTACTCATCGAACTCCTTTTGCGAATACTGGAAAATAGTCGAGCCCTCGTAGCGTTTAAGCAACGGATTGTCTTTGGCGCCGGGGATGTCGCTCGTGATCGGATCGGAGCCGAGCGCGGTCGTAACAGCGAAGAGGGTCAGTAGAAGCGGGAAGGCTTTGGGGGTCGACATAATTTGAGGTGAAGTTGCGTTGGTTAACTAATCGAATTTCTCGGGAAAAATCCGGGCCGGACAATCGGGATGCCGTCCCATGAACTGTGCACGCCATGCGCGATAAGCCGCTTCCGGATTGTCCGCCGGCGCGACTTCGTCGGAAATAAATTCCACGACCTGCCAGCGCCCGCCCTTTTCCCGCATGACACTGGAGAGCGGTTCGATGATGTGTTTCTCGTCCTCGGTTTGCGCAGAAGCGACGACCCAAGCCCAATCTTTTGCCTGGCGGATGGTGACATGGCTGAAGACAATTTTCGCCTTCCATTCTGCGCTGAGTCTCCGCATTACTTCGTTCTCGCGCAATCCATCGAGGATGGCTTTGCGATCGGGCGAACCGGCCGCGGGTTGCTGCACCTCATGCCCGATGGCCGCGCCCGCGACCATTATCCCGAAAATGAGAGCAGCCGGAACAACTTTCATCACTTCTTCGCTAGGGCTGCGTAAATCAACCTCGAAAATTTTCCCGGGTTGACCCATTCGCTGTTGGTCATGACGACGACGACGCTATTGAGACCGTTTTGGATATCCCTGTAGATCGACCTTTCATCGTCGCTCCTACTTACAGCGAAATCACACCGCGGTTACAGCAAATCTACTCCATGTTAACGGCGGCGGCGCGCAGCCCCGCAATGAGCCGGCCGGAAAAAGTAGGAAAGCGACGGGAAATGCCAAGCGACTGGTGGCCAGGCAATCGGACG
>JBDUAE010000461.1:0-2045 GCA_040004805.1 Chthoniobacterales bacterium
AAAAAGCTCCAGCTGGTGACGAAATGGGAGAGCTTTGATCCCGGCCAGTTAGCCGACGACAACATCCATTCCATCACCGGCGGGGTGAATTACTACATCAAGGGCGACGACCTAAAACTTCTCGCCAATTACATCCACACCTGGTCGGACTTTCGCCGGGCCAACCGCGCTTTTGGCGATGATCAATTCGATGAAGTGATCGTGCGTCTGCAGGTCATGTTCTAGCGGATACCCCTCCGACTCTTTAATAATATGAAACGCACGTTTTGTTTTCTCGCCTTCGTCGCGCTCACTTCGCTGGCGCAGGCAGACCCGCTCCGCATCAACGGCTCCACTACCGTCAATCTCGCTGCGGCCGAAGGGGCGGAAATTCTGCGCGCGGAGAAAGGTATGGACATCCGCGTGGACACCCAGGGCGGTAGCTCAGGCGGCATCTCCATGCTGGGCGACGGGCTGGTCGAGATCGGTATGGCTTCGAAACCGATCAGCGATGACGACCGTGCGAAGTATCCGAAGACGACCTTCAATCCCATTCACATCGGCGAGGACGCGGTCGCCATCATCGTCTCGAAAGATGTCTGGGACGGCGGCGTCAAAACCCTGACCAAGCAGCAGATCCAGGACATCTACGAATCGAAGGTGACCGATTGGAAAGATGTAGGCGGCAAGGCGCAGCGGATCGCATTCTTTAATAAAGAGCCCGGTCGCGGCACGTGGGAGGTCTTTGCGCATTGGGTTTATGGCGACCCGAAGAAAGCCCCGGAGGTCAGCTTCCCCGAAGTGGGCGGCAATGAAGAGACGCGCAACAAAGTCGCCTCCACCCGTGGCGCCATGTCGCAGCTTTCCTCCTCGTGGGCCGACGGCGAGAAAGTCTTCGCGGTCGGAATAAAAAGCGATTCCGGCGAAGTGATTCAACCGACCAACGACAACATCGCCACGCACAAATACCCCATGAGCCGTCCGCTCTTTTTGATCACGAATGGTGAACCGCAAGGCGACGTGAAAACCTATGTCGACTTCATGCTCTCTTCCCGCGGGCAGGAGCTGGTGAAAAAGCACGGTTATCTCGCGCTCGACCAACTGGAGACCAAAGCTGCGCCGTGACTTCGACCGCAGCGAACCATGATGCACACCCGTGGTCGCGACGGGGAAGGATCAGCCTAACGAAGATTGCCAGCTATGCCTTCAGCGCCCTCGCGCTGAGCGCGCTGACGCTCCTCGTCCTGATCTTTGTCGCGCAAAGCCTTCCCGTTTGGCAGCACGAAGGTCTCGGCTACGTCACCGGCGCGAAGTGGTATTTTCGTACCCACGTTTTCGGCGCCTTGCCGATGATTTACGGCACGGTGATCGTGGCTCTAATTGCGCTCGTCCTGGCTGCGCCCGTGGCGGTCGGGGCGGCTATCTTCACCGCGGAGTTTCTGCCGGCCCGCCCTCGCTTCGCCGTCAAGATTGCGATCGAACTTCTCGCCGGCGTGCCTTCTGTCGTCTATGGCCTCCTTGGCATCCTTCTCCTGCGCAATTGGATTTACGATCTCTTCGCCCGCTTCGATCCTCTCAGCGGGGACACTCTTCTTACCGCCGGGGTCCTTCTCGCCGTGATGATCTTGCCCACCATCATGACTCTCTCCGATGACGCCTTGCGCGCCGTTCCCGCGGAGCAGCGGCGGGCCGCGCGCGGCCTCGGACTTACCGCTACGGAAAGTGTCCTGTCCATCTCGCTCCCGCAGGCCCATCGCGGCCTGATGGCCGCGCTCTTGTTAGGCTTGGGCCGCGCGCTCGGCGAAACCATCGCGGTCTTCCTTGTCGTCGGCCGGCAGGATAACAACCTGCCCGCCCACCCGTTCTCGCTCCAAGCGTGGCTCAAGGCCGGACAGACCCTCTCGAGCAAGCTCGGGGGCTCCGAGACCAATATCGCCTACGGCGACTCTCTCCACTGGGCCGCCATCGTGGGGCTGGCTTTGATTCTCATGGCGATGGTTCTGGCCGTTACCCTCTTCGGCGCCTGGCAACAGAAAACAAGATATGCGACGACTCGTTAACCGCAT
>JBDUAE010000462.1:0-2039 GCA_040004805.1 Chthoniobacterales bacterium
GACATCGCCGCGATCTCGGCTTCGGTGCGCGAGCGTTTCCCTTTTTCCTGCACGTATCCGGACGTGGCCACCACCAAACCTGCCAGCACGATGATGATTGCCATGACGATCAGCAATTCGATGAGCGTGAAGGCGTGCGCTCCTCGGAATTTTACGGCCACGCGCTTCATTTTCCTCTACGCCTGCTGTTGCAAGCCGCTGATGATGCTGATGAGCGGCATGAAGAGTGCGATCACGATCGTCCCAACAACGAGCGCGAGAAAAACAATCATGATCGGCTCGAGCATTGAGGTCAGCCCAGCGACGGCGTTGTCCACTTCATCGTCGTAAACTTCCGCGATCTTGAGCAACATCTCGGGGAGCTGTCCGGTTTCCTCGCCCACGTCGATCATACTGATGACCATGGGCGGAAAGGCGCCGCTCGCTTCCAGCGGAAGCACGATGGATTCGCCCTCCTTCACGGAATCGTGGACTTGGGTAATGGCTTTGGCGATGACGGTATTGCCAGCGGTTTCTCGGGTAATATTCAATGCCTGTAAGATCGGTACGCCGCTCGTGACCAGCGTCCCGAGCGTGCGCGAAAAACGTGAGATCGCGGTCTTGCGCAAGAGATCGCCGAAGAGCGGGACGCGCAGTTTGAAGCGGTCCAGCGCCATCCGACCGCGTTCCGTGCGGCCGAGAATTTTCATCCCGACGACGAGCGCCACGACAGCGAACAGAATTGCGGCCCAGTGATTTTTCACCGCGTTGCTCGCGCCGATGACAAAGAGCGTGATTCCCGGCAGGGGTTTGTCGCCCAACATGTCGTGAAAAATCTGCTCAAATTTCGGGACGATGAAGACCAGCAAGAACGACATGATCCCGAGGGCGAGGAACATGACGATGATCGGATAAACCATCGCGGCCACGACCTTATTTTTGATTTTTTGGGCCTTCTCCTGGAACTCGGCCAGCCGCGTCAGCACGAGTTCGAGCACGCCTCCGAGTTCGCCCGCGCGGACCATGTTGACGTAGAGATCGTTAAAGATCCGGGGATGCTGGCTGAGCCCTTCCGAGAAGGTGCTGCCGCCCTGCACTGCGTCGGATAAATTTGTGATTGTAGTCTGGAGAACGCGGTCGCGTTCCTGTTTGGCTAGCACGGTGAGCGCGCGGAGCAGCGGCAATCCGGCATCGATCAGCGTCGCCAGTTGTCGGGTAAAAATCATCAGTACCTTGGTCTTGATCGTTTTTCGCTCGAACAAGACAATGCCCTTCCGCGTTCCCGCCGGAGCAGCGCTTGCGGCGGCGGGCTTGGCCTTTTTTTGCTGCTTTGCCTCTTTCTTCGCGCGAGACGCGAGGCCTTTTCCTTCCTCCAGAACTTCCGTCGGGAAGTATCCAGCCTGACGCAATTGTCCGATCGCTTCGTTGGTGGAATTTGCCTCCACCAGCCCGGCGGATTCCTGACCTCGAGCGTCCATCGCGGTGTAGTTATAGCGGGGCATAGCAGGCGAGGACGCGAGATTAGGGCGAGGCCGCGGTCTGTGTCGAGCGTGGCGCGGCTAGGTGTATTTTAAAACCTCTTCCACGCTGGTATCGCCGTCGAAAATGCTGCGGAGTCCGTCCTGTCGTAGCGTGACCATCCCGAGCTCGACCGCCTTTTGCTTCAACACCACCGTCGGCGCGCGTTCGTTGATCAACTCCCGCAGCGGGTCGCTAATTTTCATCAGCTCGTAGATTCCCTTGCGCCCTTTGTAGCCGGTGTTGTTACAAGCGTCGCAGCCTTTGCCGTAGTAAAATTGTTTCTCGCCAATGTCGCGGCGCGCGAGTTGCAGTTGATCGAGAAACGCCTGCGTCGGCTGATAAGTGGTGCGGCAATTTGGGCAGATCGTGCGCAGTAATCTTTGGCCGAGCACGGCTTCCAAGGTGGAGGAAATCAGAAACGGCTCCACCCCCATATCGATCAAGCGCGTTACGGCGCCGGGCGCATCATTCGTGTGCAAAGTCGTGAAGACCAGATGTCCCGTAAGCGAGGCCTGGATCGCGATCTGCGCCGTCTCCAC
>JBDUAE010000463.1:0-2037 GCA_040004805.1 Chthoniobacterales bacterium
CCTCTGTCAGCGCCTTTGCGCTGAGTGGGTCGAGCGTGGCGCGTTGTACGCCAATGCTGGCGAAGCCAATCGCCAACGCCTGGATCGCGACGCCGATAATCGAAGCGCGCGAACGGCGCGCGGTTGTCTCTCCGTTACCAGAACTCCGCGCCGAGCGGGCGAGGATGACCGCGGCTAGGAAGGCGAGGAAACCTACTCCCATCGCGAGAAGGCCCGGCAGGCCGACGGGATCACCGGTCATAAATAACGCGCCGCTCATCGCTTCCCTCCCTCACTGATCGCTGAGGCTTGTAAACGCAACGAGAAAGGCGAGGAGACCATGAAATGAGGAACGGACCGGCGGCATTTTCCCATCAGCGCGCTTTACGCCTCATCCAATTCGATCGCGGAAACCTTTTCTCTCCAAATGCTCAAATAAATAACCAGAAGGGTAATCGAAACGAGAAAAATGCTGCTGATGATAGTTGTGCTGACTCCAAAACCGCCTGCCTTATGAGGCTGCGTCAGCAAATCCCCGAGCGAAGCTCCGAGCGGTCGAGTCAGTATATAGGCCAGCCAAAACGCCAGGACCGCATTCAAATTGAGGAATCGGTAAGCGATATAGATGACCGCGATGGTTCCGCCAAACATCAGCGCGGACAGCGGATAACCCAATCCTAAACTTTCTCCGATGAGGTCTCCGGCGGAAGTTCCCAGCGCAAATGTGAACAAAATCGCCGCCCAATAGAACGCTTCCCTCTTATTTGTGAAGATGGTGTGAACGGATAACGTCTTTTCGCTCAAATACCAAACCACAAAGACTATGATCAACGCTGAGCCGAAGATAATAGAGGTGGTTTTCAGGCTAACTCCGAGATTATCCACCAAGTTATCCGAGATTAAAGTTCCCATCACGCTGATAAAAACAACCACGATCCAGTAAATCGCCGGGGTATATCTCTTTGCTTTGAATTGAACGCCCAGAGCAATCAGCAGCAAGCCAGCCATAACAAAGGATGTAACGGTTAAACCAAGCTTCATTGTCACAGATAAAAAGTCCGCCGCCGTTTCTCCGACGGTGGTTGCCATAATTTTTATAATCCAGAAGATCAGCGTCACCGCCGGAACTTTATTTAACAGTCGCGTGTTCATGCGTTGTTCCTCCATATAAATCCGTAAATTGCTTTTTCCGGCGCGTCAACCCGGCGTGGCGAACGTCGACCCGCGCTGACCAAATGAGGCATAGAGCCAGCTTATCGCCGATAATCTTCGCGCCAGTCATCGCCTAGTTTACTCGACAACGACAGGTCGGCCTTGCCTGGCTGGCCGCGACCATCGAGCTCTGAAACTTCGAACAAGATGAGTGAGCCATCGGACGAAGGCGTCCCTACCCTGTTATTCTCCTATAACCTTCACCAGCACGCGCTTGCGGCGGTTACCGTCGAATTCGCCGTAAAAGATTTGTTCCCAAGGGCCGAGGTCAAGCTTGGTTTTGGTAATCGCGACCACTACTTCACGGCCCATGATCTGGCGCTTGAGATGGGCGTCGGCGTTGTCTTCGCCGGTGCGGTTGTGGCGATAGGCGCCGGTCGGCTCGTGCGGCGCTAGTTTCTCGAGCCAGACTTCGTAATCGTGGTGGAGGCCGGACTCGTCGTCGTTGATGAAGACCGAGGCGGTGATGTGCATGGCGTTGACCAGGCAGAGGCCCTCGGCCACGCCGCTCCGGGTCACCAACTCCTCGACCGTCGAGGTGATATTGATGAACCCGCGCCGGCCCGGCACTTCGAACCAGAGATGTTCGGTAAGCGATTTCATGCGGTCAGCCCTTGCCCATAAGCGCCCTTGCCGCCCGGTAATTGGCTATATGCTCCTCCACGGACACGCGCGCAATGGTGCGGCCGACGACGTCGAGAGCTAGGGCGTCCAGCTTCTTGAAGCGGACACAACCTTTACCCATGTCGAGCTTCTTGCCGCTCTTCTGGTATTCGCTGGTGAACCAGGTTGAGAGAGTGGGATGACCGTAGAAGGACAGGAAATGCAGCACCATGCCCGACTTCT
>JBDUAE010000464.1:0-2028 GCA_040004805.1 Chthoniobacterales bacterium
ACATGGGAGACATCGGCGTGCCCGTGGTTTTGCCGATGGATTTCAGCGGCTGGTTTGAGGCCTATCTAGGCGGTCGCTGGTACACTTTCGATGCGCGCCATAATAAGCCGCGGATCGGCCGCATCGTGATGGCTCGCGGCCGCGACGCCGCCGATGTGGCGCTAACGACAAATTTTGGCCGCGCGATTTTGAAGAAATTCTTCATCATCAGCGACGAAATCAAAAACGAACCCGCGTCGGCTGTCGGTTAACCGAACCGATCGCAGCAGCAGGTCAGGCCGGAACGAGTCCCGGCAACCCGATGGCAAATTCCTCTTCGACAGCGTCCTCGCTGGTCGAGAGCGGGGCGAAACGTTCCGCGCGAAATCCCCGCTCGATCCCGTGCGCATTGAGCGGCCCGGTGATTTCGCAAAGATAAACCGCGACCTCGCCCTCGTCTCCGGTCAGACCCACGCCAGGCACGATATCGCGAATCGTGTAGGTGCTGCCCTCCTTCGGCAACTCATGGTAAAGTTGCTCGATGCCGAGCGGAAATTTTCCATCCACACAAACGACACTTTGATTCGGCAGGAACATACTTCCACCATATCACCGTCGGCAGTTTTATCTCGGGCTAAGGCGTGGGCGACGCGGCAGGATTGCGATTGGGGAACGGAGGGATCGGCGGCAATTCGTAATGTTTGCTCTTCATCTCTTCCTGGATTTCCTGGATCGCGCGATCGAGTTGTTGATCTTCGCCCTTGAATTCCTTCGCCGGATCGTTGTCCACCACGATGTCAGGCTCGACGCCTTTGCCCTCGATCACCCAGTCTTTGCCCTCTTTCGCGTAAGGAGCGAATTCCGGCCGGTAAAGCTGACCGCCGTCGGCCAGCGGGAGCGGATTGCGAATCCCCACCACGCCGCCCCAACTCCGTTTGCCGATCAATTTCCCGAGCCCCATCGCCTTGAAACGGAAGGGGAAAATGTCGCCGTCCGACGCAGAAAATTCATCCATCAACGCTACCATCGGCCCGAGGAATGTGTTCGCCGGGTTGGTCTGCGGCGTGCCATTGCGCGACATCTCCACCATCACCAATTGGCGGCGGAGTTTCTCAATGATCAGCGGCGAGACGAACCCGCCCCCGTTCCCGCGCACGTCGATGATCAACGCCTTTTTTCGCACCTGCGGAAAGTAAAGCTTCGTGAACTGATTCAGACCTTCCTGGCCCATGTCGGGAATGTGCAAATAGCCGACTTCGCCATTCGTTTTCTTCGTCACTTCCTCGATGTTTTTCTGCACCCACGCGAGGTAATAGAGCGGAGCCTCATCCGCTGTCGGCACCACCGTAACGTCGCGCGCGCCGTCGTCCGACGCCTTGGAATTTACCCGCAGGATGACTTGTTTACCCGCGGTCCCGATGAGCGCGTCGTACAAGTTTGGCAACGTTGCCACGGGAGTGCCGTTGATCGCGAGGATGTAATCGCCCACCTTCACATTCACGCCTACTTCCGTGAGGGGAGACCGTCCCTGCTTGTCCCAATTTTCGCCCGGGAGAATGCGATCGATCCGATACGCTTTCGAAGCCGGATCGCGCGAAAATTCCGCACCAAGAAGTCCGAGTTTAATCCGCGGTGTCTCCGGCCGTTCGCCGCCGGCGACATAGGCGTGGCCGTTGTTTAATTCGCCGATCAATTCGCCTAACAAGTAGGTGAGATCGTTGCGATGGTTCACATACGGAAGGAGCGCCGCATACTTGTCGCGCATCGCCTTCCAATCCACCCCATTCATGTTCGGCGCGTAGAAGAAATCGCGCATTTGCCGCCAGGCCTCAAAGTAGATTTGGCTCCATTGCGCGTGGCGATCGAGCATCATGTCGAGCCCCTTCAGCTTAAGTTTGTAATCCTTGCCCGCCTTCTCGTCTTTAATCTCCAGCTTGTCTTTAGGCAGATCGACGATGGCGTAATCATCCTTGATCTGGACCAGCATCTTCTTCCCGTCGGCCGTGATCTCATAGTTTTTCACCTCGCCGAGTATCGTCTCTTTGCGAT
>JBDUAE010000465.1:0-2028 GCA_040004805.1 Chthoniobacterales bacterium
GCCGCGTTCCTTTCCGGCAGCGCCCCGGCGACGGTCTACGCTGTCCCCGCGGAAGACCTAGTCCGAAACGAGCAGCGGCGGAAATCCAAAACCGACCCCGAACAAAAAGCGCAAGCGATGGAGGCAGCGGCCGCAGTTGCCGCGCCCGCTTCGGCAGCCGCAAAAAAATTAGCCGACACGACTTCGTCGAGAGCTGGTGGAAATTCGATCGCGAAAGATGCGGCGCAAGCGGGAGCGCAGACGCGCAACGTGGTCCCGCAGCGCGTGCTCGAGGAAAATGTGCCGGCGGTCTCGCAACTCGTGCCCGCGACGGCTGATTTTCGCGCGCTCACTTCTGATCATAGCGAGGGCGTGGTGACGCGGTTTTCGCAGGACCGTCTCGAAATTCTTTTCTGGCTGCGTCCGCCGGGCGCGCCCGGAATGGTCTTCGGCTGCCTCGTTCCCGTCGAGGCGCTGCGCGAGCGCTGGCGCGATGCGCTCCCGGAAAAAGCGGCGCCGGATTTCGTTCTCGCAGTTTTAGACGACAAGGCCCGCCCAGTCGTGACGCAGCCGCCTAACGAGAAGTCGCGGGATTGGCGCCATCCCTTTGTGGCGTCGGAAATCGGAGAAGCGTTGCCCCATTGGGAAGCGGCGCTCTACCTCGCGCGTCCGCAGCAATTAGAGGAAAATGCGCAAGGCGTGCGGCGGACGCTCGTGCTTTTGATCGCCGCCGCGCTCGCAGCGATTGTCTTCGGCGGGTGGACCGTTTTCGCCGACGCGCGTCGTCAGCTCGCGCTCGCGCAAAAGAAGACAGACTTCGTTTCCAATGTTTCCCACGAATTGAAGACGCCGCTGACTTCGATCCGAATGTTCGCCGAGATGCTGCAAGGCGAAAACGTGATCGCGGAGAAGCGTCCGCAATATCTGCGCATTATCATGGCGGAAGCGGAACGACTTACGCGGTTGATCAATAACGTGCTCGATTTTGCGCGCCTGGAGCGCAAGCAGAAGCGCTACGATTTCCAGCCGCTCGATTTGCACGCGGTCATCGCGCGGACTTGGGAGGGACAGGAACTTCACCTCGAAGAGAACGGATTTACCACACGCTGGCAGGCCGCGCCCGCGCCCTACCCGGTCCTGGGCGACGCTGATGTGCTCGCGCAAATTCTCGTGAATCTCCTCTCAAATGCGGAGAAGTACAGCGGCGAACGGAAGGAAGTGGAAGTGCAAAGCTACTTGGCCGACGGATCTGTTTTCGTTAGCGTGCTCGATCGTGGCTCGGGTGTGCCGGCGGGCGAGGAAGCGAAAATTTTCGAGCCGTTTTATCGCGCGCACGATTCGCTCTCGAGCGGGATTCAGGGCTCGGGCCTTGGCCTCACTCTCGCGCAACGCCTGGCGAAAGAACATGGTGGCGCGATCACTTATCAGCCGCGCGAGGGTGGCGGGAGCAATTTCACGCTCCGGTTGCCGCTCGCATCGGAGCACGCGAAATGAAAAAACATATTCTGGTGGTGGAGGACGACGCGCATATCCGGCTCGGGCTTTGCGACGCCCTGCGCGCGGAAGGTTACGAAGTCACCGATTGCCGGGACGGCGCGCAAGCCGGACCACTGGTTAGGCAACGCCGGCCGGATCTCGTGCTCCTTGATATTATGCTGCCGGGGAAAAGCGGCTTCGATTTGTGCCGGGAAATTCGGGCAGCGAAGAATCGCGTGCCGATTCTGATCTTGTCGGCCAAAGGGCAGGAGATCGACAAAGTAGTCGGCCTCGAACTAGGGGCGGACGATTACGTGACGAAGCCGTTCAGCCTCCGCGAACTCCTCGCGCGGGTGCAGGCGCTCTTGCGCCGCGCGCAGGTCGGTGTCGCGCCGAGCGAACTGCCGCTGGAAATTGCGTTTGGGAAAGTGCGGATCGATGGCAAAGCGCTGCGCGGAAAGCGCGGGAAGGAAGTGATCGAGCTCACTCCGCGCGAAATGAAAGTGCTGGCGGTTCTGTTTCGCGAACGCGGGAACGCCGTCGCGCGCGATGCGCTCCTCAACGAAGTTTGGG
>JBDUAE010000466.1:0-2021 GCA_040004805.1 Chthoniobacterales bacterium
TTCGATGCGAGCAAACCCGATGGCACGCCGCGCAAGCTTTTGGATATCTCCAAAATATCCGCGCTCGGTTGGCAGCCGAAAATTCCTCTCCGCGATGGAATCGCGAGCACGTATCGATGGTTTCTCGAACACGAAAGCGCCAGCGTTTTGGCCACACCATGAGCAAATTAAGAGTCGGCGTCGTCGGGGTAGGTCACATCGGGAAGAATCACGCCCGGCTTTATGCCGAGCAAGACGCGGCCACGTTCACCACGATCTACGACACCGATGCGGAGAAGGCGGCGGCGCTCGCGCAGGAATACGGCGTCGTGGCCGCGACTTCGTTGGAAGATTTTTCCTCGAAGGTGGATGCCGCCTCCGTGGCCACGCCCACGACCAGCCATTTCGATGTCGCGCGCGTGTTGCTGAAAAACGGGAAGCACCTCTTGATCGAGAAGCCGATCTCGGTAAATCCCGAGCACGCCGCCAGTCTGGCCACGATGGCGGCGGAACGCGGCTTGATTTTGCAGGTCGGACACGTCGAGCGTTTCAATCCGGTTTTGAGTGCGCTTGAGGCGAGGCTGACTCGGCCCCGTTTTATCGAAGCGCACCGGCTCTCGCCTTATCCGAATCGCAGCACCGATGTCGGCGTGGTGCTCGATCTCATGATTCACGATTTGGAAATTATCCTACATCTGGTGCATTCGCCGGTGCAGACGATTGATGCGGTCGGCGTGCCCGTTTTGAGTCGCAGCGAAGACATCGCGAATGCCCGGCTCCGTTTTGAAAACGGTTGCGTCGCCAACATCACCTCCAGCCGCATCAGCCCGGAACGGATGCGCAAGATCCGCGTCTTCCAAGAGGACGCTTATTTATCGCTCGATTACCAAAATCAAACCGGTGAGATTTATCGCCGCTCCGAAAACGGGATCACGAAAGAGGAGGTCGAAATCGAGCATGAGGAACCGCTAAAAGGTCAGCTCGCATCTTTCCTCGAATGCGTCGCGACCGGAAGCGCGCCGCGCGTTTCCGGATTTCAAGCGACGGCCGCTTTGGAATTGGCGATCGAGATCACCAAGCGTATTGAAGCCGGGCGCAGTGCGTAGGCGTCTCTACTTCGTCGCAGGCGAAGCCAGCGGTGACACGCATGGCGCGGCGTTGCTTTCGACCCTGAGTCAACTCGATCCCCACCTCGTTCTGACGGGTCGCGGCGGGCCGCGCATGCGCGCCGTCGGCGGGGAGGGGTTTATGGATTGGAGTCGGCATTCGGCCGTGCTCGGGCTCTGGGAGGTGCTGAAAAAATATCGCTACTTCCGGCGACAATTCGCGATGGCGCTCCGCGATATCCGCGAGCAAAAAGCCGATGCCGTAGTCCTGATCGATTATCCGGGTTTCAATCTCCGCCTCGCTCGTGCTTTGCGGCGCGAATTGCCCGCCCTCAAAATCATTTACTACATCAGCCCGCAGGTCTGGGCTTGGAATCGCCGCCGCATTCCGCAGATGGCGAAGTATCTCGATCTCATGCTCTGTATTTTTCCCTTCGAAGTCGCGCTCTATAACTTATCCGGCCTGCGCACCGTCTTCGTCGGCCACCCCATGATCGAGTCGCTTGGTGCGTTGGGTCGGAATGAAACCTGCGACCCGAATTTGGTCGGCTTGTTTCCCGGCAGCCGCTGGCGCGAGATCCGGAAAATTCTGCCCAGGATGATTCACGCCGCGGAATTCATTCACGACGCCTTACCGCAGATCCATTTCGAAGTGGCGTCGGCGTCCGCTTCTTTCGTGGCCGAAATCCAGCGCCGAGTGGAGCGCTCGCGGCTCCCGCGGGGAACCGTGCAGATCACGATCGGCCAAGCCGAAGCAGCCATGCAACGCGCCAGCGCCGCCATCATTGCGTCCGGCACCGCCACCTTGCAGGCCGCCTATTTTCGTTTGCCCTTCGTTTTGGTTTATCGCGTGGCGTGGCTCACGTATCTCGCCGCGCGGATGGTAGTGAAAGTGAAATACCTCGGCATGCCGAATGTGCTCGCCGGTCGCGAGGT
>JBDUAE010000467.1:0-2021 GCA_040004805.1 Chthoniobacterales bacterium
AACTTTCTCAGCATCCGTTGAAGCTAAAGTTCGGCTTCATTTCCAAAGAATCTTTTTCTCTACCTGCGTCTCTATGTCGATGTCACGGAACTGAACGGCACCGTCTTCGCGTGTCTTGACGACGAGATGAGTGGGAGCAATCGCTCGGAAATCTAATACTCCTTTAATTACAATATCCGGCCTCTCAAGGCCCTCGGCGATGATATAGAGATCGTTCCGATCGTTCTCATCCAGACGGTGATTCCCATCGGTATCTTCTGTCACGCAGCGAAACACTAATGCTTTAGTCTTTTCCGTCCGCTTCTCGTCGTAGAGATTGTTGGAAAGCACGAGCCCATCCTTCTGCAGGAGCGTCCTGACTCGCTGCTCTCCTTTTGAGAAAACGATGTTCACCATTTGGCCGGAGGAATCGTTTCCTGATCCCAGGTAGGACACGCGTGGTTTGAGCCATGGCTCTCCACCAGCGGTGACCACACGCTTCATTATGCCCAGGACATAAAATCCCGACCACTGCGAGAGAAACTCAACGTCTTCGACAACGCTCGCCTTTGCTTCTTCCTCCGTCTGCGCGACCGACACGTGCGGCGGCTCATAGGCTCGGGATGACATGTAGATAATGTACCCGATTAGTATTGTTCCGGCGATGACAACGAGGAAAAGCAGAACTTGGTTTGCTTTGGTGATCCAATCGTAGATGCGTTTCATAGCTATCGTCTAACGAGACGCAAGATTCACAACCGCCCTCCACGGCTAATTTTCGGTTGGGGAGGCCCGACGGGGCTTCGAGCAGACTGCGGAAGTAATGCGCGCACTTTCCGAAGCGTAGGTTGGAAGCCCGCGGAGAAGCGAGTACCGACTTAATCGAATCGGTTTTCGAACGAAAAGTACCCGGCGCGAGATGAGAAATACATCCGCGAGCCGACCCGCCGGAGGTTTCTTCTAGAGCTGAATCGTTCCCTCGATGGAATCGTCCATGGTTTGACCGATGGCGGCGCCGATGAGCATTTTCGCGCCGGCGATGGCGGTGCCGTGCTTGGTGTCCCAGTAGTAGCCGTCGGCGGGCGTGAATTTGATGACCGTGATGCGCGGGTCGTCGACGCCTTCCGTGAACCAGGTTTTAATGATGGGTTCCCACAGCTCTTTTATTTTCTCGTGGTCGCGCGAGATGGTGACGTTGCCGCGGAGGGTGAGGAAATCTGAGTGCGCCGACCCTTGAAAATACAATCTCACCGCGGGGTCGCGCGTGACTTCTTGGTTCTTGTGGCTGTCGGCTGCGCTGAGGAACCAAAGGTTTCCGGCGTCGTCTACCTGTTGGACGCTCATCGGGCGGGTGCCAGTGGAGTCATCGGCGGTGTTGCCGGTGCAGAAGAAGCAGGTCTCCGCTTTACCGACGAGTTCCTTGATTTTGGCGATCGCTTTCTCTCCGCGAAGGTCGGCGCGGTTTTCCTCGGGCTGGTTTTTATTAATCGAATCCATGGCTGGTTGGTGAGGGATCGCCTGTCGGCCGGGTTGCGGTTGTGCCGAAAAAGGGAGGCTCTAACGTGAAACTAGAAAGAGGGCGAGGCCGAGGGCGACGGCGTCTTCCACGAGGGCGACGAGGAAATCTTTTAGGTGCCAATCTTGCACCAGCCGACGCCGCGTTTCGTAGCCGGCATAGCCTCCGAGGACTCCGCCGAGCGCGCCGAGGAGAGCGCCGAGGGGAAGCGAGCGGCCGGCGGCGACGAAGAAGGATGCGCCGCAGAGGCCGCCGGTAATCATGCGGGTGATGAGCGGACCTATAGTGGTGCGCCGCGGAATCCACGGGAGCTTGTCGGCGATTAATTCGCCGAGCGCGAGAAGGGAGAAGACGGCCACGGTGATGGTCGAACCGAGAAAGGCGAGGCGGGTGTCGGCTAAATTTAGCCAACCGAGGTGCGCGGCCCAGGCGACGGCGGCGGGCGCCAGCATGGAGCGCAGACCGGCGACGAATCCGATGCCGAGGGCGAGGAGGAAAAGGTAGTTCACGAGGATGGGTGTTCTAG
>JBDUAE010000108.1:0-6705 GCA_040004805.1 Chthoniobacterales bacterium
CGCGCTTGCTCGATTATCACCCCGAAGCGGTGAAAATTCCGTGGGTGCACGATAATGTCGAGGCCGACGAAGTTCTTTTCTATGTCCGGGGTAATTTTGGTTCTCGTAAAGGGATCGAAGCCGGCTCGATGACGCTGCATCCGCGCGGCATCCCGCACGGCCCGCATCCCGGCACGATTATGGCGAGTAAAGACGCGACGCGCACGGAAGAGCTGGCAGTCATGTTCGACACCGAGCACACGCTGGAGCTGACCGAGCAAGCGCTCGCGCTCGATGATGCGAAATATCCCTTGAGCTGGCTGGACTAGCTGGGAGAAAAAGGCGAGATCGTACGCGAAGGCCTTGCCAGTCAGGGTTGTGCGCTCCGCAGCGAGAGCTAACTTTCACGGCATGCACGACGGCAATTCTGATCTCGAAATCAGCGAAAGACTGACCCGCCAGCCCAATCGCATGGCCTCGTCGCAGCTCGAAGCGATGGCCTCCGCTTTCCACGAAATCCTCGAAGCGGTGGGCGAAGACCCGCAGCGGCAGGGATTACTGAAGACGCCGTCACGCGCCGCGCGTTCCTTTGAATTCCTCACGCAAGGCTATCGGCAAAGCGTGGAAGAGATCGTGAACGAAGCGATCTTCGATTCCGATGCGAGTGAGATCGTGCTCGTGAAGGACATCGAGCTCTATTCGATGTGCGAGCACCATTTGCTCCCGTTCGTTGGCAAAGCGCATGTCGCCTATATTCCGAACGGCAAAGTCATCGGCCTCTCGAAAGTCGCGCGGATTGTGGATCTCTTCGCGCGGCGTCTGCAAATCCAAGAGCAACTCACCACTCAGATTGCCGATGCGCTGATGGAGACGCTGCATCCCGATG
Source organism: Chthoniobacterales bacterium (assembly GCA_040004805.1). Classification (GTDB taxonomy): domain Bacteria; phylum Verrucomicrobiota; class Verrucomicrobiia; order Chthoniobacterales; family UBA10450; genus JACCTI01. The sequence goes on from JBDUAE010000108.1 coordinate 866, forward strand.
GCGTCGCGGTCGTGATCGAAGCCAAGCATCTCTGCATGATGATGCGCGGAGTGGCGAAACAGAATTCCACTATGACCACTTCGCATCTGCTCGGTTCATTCAAGGAAGACGCGCGCACGCGCTCGGAGTTCTTCTCGCTCCTCAAGTAGCGGGCGCAGTGCGACATGTTTTTAACCGTCAGCAAACGCCTCGAGTTTTCGGCCTCGCGTCGGCTGTTTGTTCCGGCTTGGACAGAAGAGCAAAATCAGCGCGCCTTCGGAGCGGAGACGAATGCGCGTTACGGGGCGGGGCGAAATTACGTGGCGTGGTTTGTCTTCACGGGCGCGGTCGATCCCGCGACCGGCATGCTCATGAACATCAGCGAAATCAAGCAGCGTGCTGGCGCGGTGATCGATGATCGCTACGACCATCGGTTTCTGAATGAGGACAACGCGGATTTCGCGGAGGTGGTGCCGACGGCGGAAAATGTGGCGCGGCAACTGGTGCGGGACGTCGCGCCGCTCTTTCATGGCTCCGGCGCCGAATTAAGTGCGGTGTATCTGGAGGAAACTCCCCGGCGGAGCGCGACCGCTTTCGTGGATGGGGCGGTGGAGGCGCACTATGAGTTTCGCTTTTCGGCGGCGCGGCAAACGATGTCGCCTAATTTATCGGAGAAGGAAAATGCGGAGCAGTTTGGCGTGGCGGCTTCGCCTTTCGGTCACGGCCACGATTATCTCGCACGACTGACGATTCGCTCGGAAGAATCGCGCACGCCGCTGGTGCCGGATTCGGAAGTGCAGACGTGCGTGACCTCGCTTCTGGCGGAACTCGATCATCGCAGCCTGAACCATGAAGTCCCGGCTCTAAGGACGCGGCCGAAGACGACGGAAGTGCTGGCTCAATATATCTTCGAGCGGGCCGCGAATTTTTTGCCGGTGACGCGAGTCCGTTTGCATGAGCGGTCGGATTTTTTCGCGGAGTATCAAGGATCCGGGGAACGGCTACTCGGTCTGCAGATGCCGTTCAGCGCGGTGCATCGCCTGCAAAGTTACGAGTATTCGCCGGAACAGAATCTTAAGATGTACGGCAAGTGCAACAATCCGCGCGGGCACGGCCATCTCTATGTGAGCGAGGCGACGATTGGCGGCGCTTTCGACGAGCGCAGCGGGACGTTGTGCAATTTCGTGGCATTCCAGGATGCGCTGCGAACCGCGGTGGCGGCCTGGGATAATCGCCATCTCGATCTGGAAGTGCCAGAGTTTCAGAATCGACCTTCGACGGGCGAGAATATCGTGCAGACGCTCTGGGAGAAAACGAACCCGCTGCTGTGGAATCGTCTCGTTAGGCTGCGGCTGTGGGAAACGGCGAATAACCGGTTTACTTTGCGCGACGGCTCCGGACGCGATTCCAATTTGTAGCAGCGTCACCGCGATCGCGTGACGAATCGCTCGGCCGAGCGCGCCCGCGCGCGGGCTGCTTCCACCGCGCGGTCACGCGGCGGCGCGTTCGTGACTAACGAGGCGAGTAATTCCTCAGCGGCGACTGTTACCCGCTCGACCGCGTGTTCGAAGGCAGGCGTGTTCGCCAGCGAGGGTTTGGCGAAACCGCTCAGTTTGCGCACGAATTGCAGGGCGGAGGCTCGGATTTCGTCGTCGGTCGCGGGCGGCGCGAAATTATGCAGCGTTTTGATGTTCCGACACATGACAAACTCTCTTCCTCGAGACGCCAAACGCAAGACGTCTGCTACCGTCCGCCATGCCAGAAAGCAGAAGTGCCGCGATGGTGCGCGCGGCAGCAGAGTTGCGCGACGCGGTGGGCGTCATGCGGTTCGCGGCACCGGTGATGTTCACCTACAACCCGCTCGATTATGCGTGGCCCACGCACGAACTTTATCTGCGGCGTTTTGCCGGCAGCCGGAAGCGCGTCATTTTTCTCGGGATGAACCCGGGGCCGTTCGGGATGGCGCAAACCGGTGTGCCGTTTGGTGAAATCGCCGCGGTGCGGGATTGGCTCGGCCTCAAGGCCGCGATCGGCGTGCCGCCGGCTCAACATCCGAAGCGATTGATTACGGGCTTCGCGTGTGCGCGGAGCGAGATTAGCGGTCGACGTTTGTGGAATCTATTCGCTGAAAGATTCGAGACGCCGACCCGCTTCTTCGCCGAGCACTTTGTCGTCAATTATTGCCCGCTCGTCTTTATGGAAGCGAGCGGGGCTAATCGCACGCCCGACAAACTTGCGGCGGCGGAAAAGGCCGCGCTTTTCCGCGCCTGCGACGCGCATCTGCGTGCCGTCGTCGCCGCGCTCGCTCCGGACTGGATCATCGGGGTGGGGGAATTTGCCGCTCGCCGCGCGCGAGAGATTTTCCCCGAAGGCGCGCCTAAGGTGGGCCGGATTTTGCATCCGAGCCCGGCCAGTCCCGCAGCTAATCGCGATTGGGCTGGTCTGGCGGCCGCTGAGCTGAAGCGTCTGGGCGTTTGGTGACGTGAGCAGGGAAGGCAGTCGCGTCTTATCCGAAAAGACTTGTAGTGCGGATAGGATCGCAAATTCGCGGCGCGAGAGGCTGTCAGATTTTTCGTGAATCGTACGCCCAGTGCAGTAAGGCCTGGCGCTGCCTGGGGCGGCAGGTGACATCGCGCCGCGCGCAGTTCTTTTTTAGCTGAGCAATGTGACGCCGAACCGCGCGCCAGCGCTTGATCTGGCGCAGATCATCCTCGCCACGCCGTCCACTGTAGTATCGGCAATACCATTGAAACCAGCCGCGTGGGTCGTCCGCGAATATCCAGCCCTTAGCGCGCCAGACCGCGAGCGGCTGCGAGGCGTTGACGCCGAAAAAGTTAAGAGTCGGGTCGTGGCGTTTCGGGCAGAGCTTCGCGTGCTTGAACCAGCTCGCAGGAAATTCCTTCCGGCAATCAGTCAGATACCGTCCGCCGAAGACACCAAGCTCGAGCATTTCCCTTGGCGTAAGTTCGGGTTTGAAATCCGTGCGAAATCCCCGCCCCATCGCTTTCGTCCGGAAGTAGACGTAGCCCTGCTGCATCTGATCATTTACGAGGACGCGGACCGGTTTCATGGCGGCTCAGAATTCACCCGGCAGCAACACTAACGCAATGCGAATTGGTGGGTCAGTGTGCGCGTGAACGATCGGCAGCAATGTCTCCGTGCAGAACGGTGGAATTATTTCGCCCTGAATGAGCCCGGTCATTGACCGTCGGCGGCAATCTCACGGTCATGAACGGCTCGCGCTTCGTTCTCGAATTCGGACCGACTTCGGACGCTCCACAGGAGCGCCCATGTTTTGCTCAACGGCGAAACAAATGGAGTCTTTCGCCGGCAGCAATGCCAAAACCTGAATCGAGAAAGCGAATTCGATTAATGCGATAACTGTCGTCGTAACCTGTGCCTGACCAAGTGACGCCCCCATCCGTCGTGTGAAGAAGGCTGCTCGGAAAGGGAATGCCGGAGCTACCGCCAATCCAACCTTCGTTTGGACTTACGAATCCGATCCCTTGCAAATAAAAACTGGATGGCGCAAGTCCGAGCGAAGATAGCGGGATATTCTTGAGGACCCAATTGTCCCCGCCATCCGTCGTTTTGTAATAAACAATGTTAGAATAAGAACCGTTCTGTTGCAGTGAGACATATCCGATTTGCGGCGTCGGCCATGACATTTTCCAGAGATAAGCACAGGGAATAGTTGAGGTCAGCACTGGCGTCCAGGTCTCACCGCCATCGGCCGTTTTGGCAATTCGGCCATGATAAGGCGGCGAACAACTGGCGGAATATTTATTGGGATCCATGCCCACCACAAAGCCGTTCAAAGGGTCTTTGAAATAAATATCCATGATGCCATTCATAACGCCCATCGCCGTGAGGTTTCGAGTCGTCCAATTTGCCCCACCGTCCGTGCTCTTGATGAAGTATGCCGGACCGCGCACTCTTCCTCCTCCGTAAACATGATTCGCATCCAAAATATGCATCGCGCAAAGGCCCTTCATTCCTGCCTCCGCGAATCCGGGCACGTTTTTCCATGTATCTCCACCATCAAAAGTTTGATACAAAACATTCGTATCAGTGACAGCCGCATCGTACGATCCGGCGCCTAAATTGCCGGCGAAGCCGCGCGCGGCGGAAGCAAATCCAATACAACGAAAATGCGTCCCCTTTTTAGTTAGCTTGAGCAGCCAATGGGTTCCTCCGTCGGTTGTCTTGTGAATCAAGCCATTTCCCCGAACCGACCAACCGGTGCTCTGGTCGATAAAGTAAATGTCATCGTGGCGCGCGGTTCCGCTGGGAGAACCGGGAAATTGCGACCACGGAGAAGTTTGCGCTTCGAGAACGACCGCTCCCATGAGCAACAGCAGACACGCAATGCAACAAGCTTCAAGACGATTTGTCTTGCAACATAGGATCTCGGAATTGGGCCTAACGGGTCACAGCCTGCAAACCCGCTTTGTGATACGTGACCAACCGGAAGCCCCATTCGATGAGCGTGGCTTTGTCTTTGTCGGCTAATTTTTTCCCGCTCAGGAAGGTGGCGATTTTTTGTTTGAGCGCGTTTTGCTCGCCGACATCGTCGAGGAGTTCGAAGATCTCCATCGAGAGGAGCCAATCATCCGCGTGCTCGGCCTGTTGCGTTTCCCAGATTTCGCCGAGGCGCTCGTAGCCGACTTTTCGTTCGCGGATGTCGCGCACCTGCTGGTAGAGGCTCTCCAGCTTTCTGCGTTCGGCGTCTGAAGGAACTTTGATCGTGCGCTCTTTCGGGATGAGCGCGACGTGGAGAAAAGCGTCCTTATCCGCAGCCCCGTTGCGGACGGAAGTGATGTGATCGCCGGCTGCCATATCGTAAACGCCCCAAGCAGGATCGAAGAGAACGCGGTCGCCGAGTTTCGCGGTGCAGTCGCGGAAAGTGATCAGTTGGAGTTGTCCATCCGTGCGCAGAATTTTCTCCACTTGGCCGCTCACAATTATACCGCTTTCGAATTCGAGTCGCGCCGGTTTCCCTTCGCAGATTTCTGTTTCCTTCCACTTGCCGACGGGCGAGCCGAAGCCTTCGGGGTGATGATCGCGGCCGTGCCCGGGGAGTTCTTTGTCGGCTAGGGCGAGGGCGCTGGGGCCGGCCGTTCGGAGATAAATGGGCGTGCCGTTTTTGTCTTCCAACACTTCGGTGAAGACGCCGCTCACCTGCAGGCCAGAGGAATATTGGCAGGTGGTGGTGTTCTTGCAGTTGATCGCCTTTTTGATTCCGTCGAGTCCACCGGTGCGGAAGGCCATGGTGTCGGCAAATTCCTCTAGCACGTCGGTTAAATGTTGGAAATCGCGGCAAACGAAGAGCTGCGGTTGCTTGGTTGTGATGTCGAAAGCGGTGTCGGCTGCCGCGACGGAATAGGCGATTTTCTTGACGTGCGATTCGAGGCAGGAGACCGACTCGCCGATGGAAGAAAGCAAGCCGGCGCCGTAAATTTTCGGTTCGTCCAGCGTGCCGATTAATCCGTATTCCACCGTCCACCAGTGCAGGCGGGATAGTAGCGCCATTTCCGAGGGTTCTCCGAGATCTCGCTGGCGCTCTTCCACCACTTTCGTAGCGGCGGTCACTTCGGCCGGATTGGAATTCGGCAGCTCTTTCAAAATTGAGAGATGCCTGATCGCTTCGTATAACTCGAAGTCTTTTTTCGATTGCATCGCCTTCGCGCCGACTTCGCCGAAGCGCTGCAAATAGCGGGAATATTCCTGATCGACAATGATCGGCGCATGGCCCGCCGCCTCGTGGACGATGTCGGGCGCGGGGGTGTATTCGATGTGATGGATTTGGCGCATGTCGCACGCGATCACGAGCACCTTGTAGGCTTGGAATTCCATGAAAG
>JBDUAE010000109.1:0-6698 GCA_040004805.1 Chthoniobacterales bacterium
CGAAGCGCAACGCGCCAACGCCGAAACGCAGCGCGCGAATCGAGAGGAGCGGATCGCTTCCTCGCGCGGGATTGCGGCGCAGGCTCTCCGTCACCTCGATCAAAAAATCGATCTCGGAATGCTCTTAGCGGTGGAAGGGCAGCGCCGTTCGTCCACTGCGGAAGCGCGCGGGAGTTTGATCACCGCGGCATTTTTCAACCCGCGGCTGCAATACATTTTGCACGGCCATACCTCCGGCGTGGGCGCCCTCGCCTTCAGCCCAGACGGCGCGCTCCTGGCGGCCGGCGATTGGAGTAAGCGCGTCTTGGTTTGGAACATGACCGACCGCACTTTCCAAAGGCAAACCCCACGCTTCGATGATGTCCTTCGTTGTGTCGCCTTCAGCCCCGACGGAAAATACCTCGCGGCGGGAGGGAAAGACGGAAAGCTCGCGCTCTGGACTGTCCCGCAACCCGGCAGCCTCGGTCTCGATTTCGGGGAACCGCTCCTGTTGCCGACGCCTCGCTCGCCGTTGAATGAATCGACCGAACGCGATTCCGCTGGCAAACCGGTTGGCCTAGATGTGTGGGCGGTAGCGTTTAGTCCGGATTCGAAGTGGCTCGCGAGTAGCGGCGAGAACGGCGTGGTCCTCCTCTGGGACTTGGCCCACCCGGAGACGCCGACGCAGTTGCCATCACTTCCCGCCAGTCGCGTGCGCGCATTGGCCTTCCAGCAGATCGGGCCGGACGTGATCTTGGCGGCGGCGAACGAAGCCGCGACGGGACCGCGGCAAGATCGTTTCATCTGGTTTTGGAGTGTTACCTCTAATGGCAGTGGTCTCGCGTTTCACGAACGCCCGGATCTCTGGCCGAACCCGCCCAAGAATATTCACACCCTGGCCTTCAGCCCGGACGGAAAATTTGTGGCTGCAGCGGGCGATAAATTTGGGCCGCGGGTGGAAATCAATCTCCGCGATCTCACCACCGGCAAGGAGCGGACCATCACGAACGACGATGGTCGCGTCCAAAGCGTCGCTTTCGATGACACCAGCGCCAAACTCATTTCCGCGAGTGACGACGGCGCGGTCACGCTCCGTGCGGCGGAGACGGGCGCTCTCATCGGCGCTCCCATGCGAGCCCATGTCGGGAGAGCGTATGCCGTCGCTTTCCAACCTCAGACGCGGCTTGCAGTTTCTGGCGGCTTGGATGGAAAAATCATCGCCTGGGATACCTCGATCCCCACCGCACTTCTTCCCTCGCCCCCCGCTGGGCCTAACGACGAGACCGGTTTCGCTCTCAGCCCGGATGGCCAAACCAAGGCGATCGGGCTGGCCGATGGCGGCGTTCTGATCGCACCCGCCTCAAGCAAAGTGCGGCCAAACGCGCCGCGCCTGCGCCATCCACCGAGCGCGGTCGTAGCGCTCGCGTATAGCCGCAACGGCCAATATCTCGTCTCGGCGACCGAGAGCGGAAGCATCGGCCTGATAGCCACCGCTCCGAACGGAAGCGCGAAAGTGCTGGATTGGAAAACTACCGGCGAAGCCTCAGCCGTGGCCGTGAGCAACGATGGACAACTCGTTTCCGTCGGGACGCAAATGGGCACGATTTACCTCGATCAAAGCACGAAAACCGGCGACCCCGCCACGCTCCCACCTCAGCACACCGATAGCCGCATCTGGAGCCTGCAGTTTAGCAACGATGCGACCCTCCTTCTCTCGGGCGCCCATGATGACACCGCCGTGCTCTGGGATGTCGCGCAACGCCGGCGCCGCGCCCCGCCGCTCGAGGAACATTCCGCCTCCGTCCGCTGCGCCATCTTCTCGCCGGACGATCATCTCATCGCCACCGGCAGCGGCGATAATACCGTCTTGATCTGGCAGCCGGTCCACACGGGCGACGCGACGAAGTGGCGGATTAAGCGACAACGCCTCGCCCGCCACACCCGGCCCCTAATCTCTCTGGCCTTCTCGCCCGACGCACGCACCCTGGCCTCGCATGCGGAAGATGGGAAAATCGTGATTTGGGATGTCGATTCCACGCAACAACTCGGCGAGCCTCTTCCCGCAACCGACTCCCGCCTCAGCCAGCTTGCATTTCTCCCGGAAAACGGCGTGCCAAACCGAACAAATCTGTGCCTCGCCACCGCGTCGACCGCCGCGCAGGAGTGGGACTTTACCCCCAGCGCACTGGAAGAGACTTGTCGTTACCGCGCGAACCGTAATCTCACCCGCGGGGAATGGGCTCTCTATCTCGAACCGGACTCTTATCGCCTGACCTGGCCCGATCTCCCCGATCCAAACGCGAAGTAGGAACTGCCTAACGAATCGAGGCGAACGGCTTCCCTGTCTCCAGATTCTTGATCACGGTGCTGAGGTAAACCGACTCCGGATAAAACGCCTTGTACTTGGTGATCTCCGCCCGGTTCATCACCCGGAAACCGTAGCGCTCAAACATGCGCTCACCCCGCCGGCTCTCGAAGGTCACGATTTGTCCGAAAACCTGCTTTTCGCCCGAACGCGAAAGGTAACCAAAATACGCGTTTAACAACGCGCGCGTAGTCGACATTTTTCGCGCGTCCGGCAACAGGTTGATGTGAAAATGCGGTGTCCGCCGCGGCGCGGCCGGCACCTCCCTCCAGCCGTTCATCAAAATCCAGAGAATGAAGCGGCGCGAGGCGGCGTTGTAACGGGGGTAACGCAGCAGCGCGCGCAAAAAGAGGCACAGATTTTGGTAGAACGAGTAGAGCTGGTTCAGCAACGGCCAGCGCGAACCCAGCAGATACCCGTGCAGCTCGCCATCTTTCTCGATCACAAAACACGATTCCGGCTCATGATCCGTGTAATAGGTCGTGAGAAAATCCGCGAAAAGCTCCCGATCCTGGTAGACCGGATCGATGGGCTGCCCCAGGAAGCCGGTCTGGCAACAAAGGCGCCGCACCGCTTCCCGATCGGAAGCCTGGTAACTCCGGATCTTATATTCTTCGTTCGTATTCATGCGCCTCGGGCTCAGTTGTAATCCGAGACTACCCTCCGGTAAACGGAAAATAGCCGTTCGAACACGTGCGGCCACGCGTATTCCTCCCTTACGCGCGCCGAGGCTGCGGCTCCCAGCGCGGGCAAATCGAGAGCGCTCATCGCTTCGATCGCGTGGGCCAGGGCGGAAGCACTATTTGTTCCCGTCCAAGCCTCCTGCGTGTGCAAAATCACGTCATCCATGTAGCTGCCGCGGATGCCCACGATCGGCGTGCCGCAAGCCTGACTCTCGAGCGCGACTAACCCAAACGTTTCCTCGATGCCCGGATGCACAAACAAATCCGCGGCGCGATAAAGCTGCGCCAACTCCGTCGCATCCTCGCAATACGGCTGCCACGTCACGCGCCGGGTTTTCGCGGCCAGGGTTTGCAATTCCGCGCGCTCCTGTCCGTCACCTATCACCAGCAAATGGAACTCCCGCGCCCGGCGCTCGGCGACGAGGTTAAACGCCGCGAAAAGTGTTCGCGTGTTTTTTTCCGGCGCGAGGCGGCCTACGTAAAGAAGCAGCGTTCTTCCCGGCGGAATTCCGAGCCGCGTCCGCGTCGCCGCACGATCATCACCCAGCCGAAAATTCTCCACGTTCACACCCAGCGGCATCGGCTCCGCGTCGATCACACCCCAGCCGCGCAAGACTGCCGCCAATTTAGCCGACGGGACCAGCGTGGTCTCGAAGCGGTTATACAACGCGCGGGTATAAGCCTCGGCCGCGCGCAGCGCCAGCGCGCCGCCGCGTTTTCCAAGCCGTGCCGCCGGACCTCGCAGATACGCCTGGCTGAAATGAGAATGGTAGTACGCCACCACCGGAATCCGCAGCCGGCGGCCAATTCGCGCCGCGCGCCAGCCCACTTGATACGGATCGCTCGATTCGATGATATCCGGCCGCTCGCGCGCGATGATTTCCTCCATCGCTCCCAGATTTAGAAGCGCGCGATATTGCGTGGATCGCGAAAGCAATGGGGAACGAATCGAGTAAACGCGGCTGTGTTTTCCGTTTGTCACCTCCGTCCTCGCGCCCGGAACGATGAGCACATGTTCGTCGTCCGATTCCGGCCGCTCGATGTCGGCTATTTTTTCGTGCAGATAACGTTTCACCCCGCCGCTGCGCGGTGAATAGAACTGCGTCACATCACAAATTTTCACGCCGGCGACGTGACTGCTGGCGAATCACTTGCCCAATTCACTAAGATATTTTTCCGCTTCCATCGCCGCCGCACAGCCCGAACCCGCCGCGGTGATGGCTTGTTTATAAACGCGATCCGCCACGTCGCCCGCGATGAAAACACCGGGATGTTTACTCTCCGCCAAATGCCGCGCGAGCAAATAGCCGTCCGGATCAGTCTCCAGTTTTCCTTGGAATGCCTTCGTATTCGGATCGTGACCGATCGCGACAAAAACGCACGCCACTTCCAGGATGCGCTCTGCGTGCGTCTGCACATCGCGCAATTTCACCGCCCGCATCTCGCCCTTCTCGTCGGCTAAATATTGCGCGACCGCGGTGTTCCAGATCGGCTCGATTTGCGGGCAAGCCAGCACCCGATCCGCCATGATCTTCGAGGCGCGCAAACGATCGCGCCGGTGAATCAGATAAACCTTCGAAGCGAAGCGCGTCAGGAAGAGCGCTTCCTCGGCCGCGGAATCGCCGCCGCCCACCACGCACACCGGCACATCGCGATAGAAAGCCCCATCGCACGTCGCACAGGAAGTCAGCCCATGACCGACCAGCTTCTCTTCATTATCGAGGCCGAGCCAGCGCGCCGACGCTCCACTGGCGATGATCAGCGCCCGCGTTTCCAGCCATTCATCGTCGGCTTTGATGCGAATATGATCGTCCCTCATCTCGAACTCGCTCACTTCCGCATAAGAAAAGCGCGCACCGAATTTCTCCGCCTGCGCGTGCATGTTCATGATTAACTGCGGCCCATCGATCCCTTCCGGAAACCCGGGAAAATTTTCCACCATCGTCGTAGTCGCGAGCTGCCCGCCGGGGTGGCTGCCTTCCAAGACGAGCGGACTCAAATTGGCGCGCGCGGCATAAATGGCTGCGGTCAGCCCCGCGCAACCGCTGCCCACGATGATGACTTTTTCCATGGCCGGAAAGAGTAGCATGCGACGTGGAAACCCGGAAATGGCGGAAAGAAACGCCGCCGCGTTGCTCGAGGAAGATCGACCTTTAAACTATCGACCATGCCGGAGCTCGCCGAGGTCGAATATTATCGCAAGCAATGGGACGCTGGCCTCGGCGCCAAGATCCTCGCGGTCCAGCTTCACCCGCAGAAACGCATCTTCCGCGGCTCCGATCCGAGAGAAATCCGGCGTCGCCTAACCAGCAGCCGCCTCCTTCGCTCTAGCGCGCGCGGGAAGCAGATGCTCTTCGAATTTTCAAGCGACAACTGGGTCGGCCTCCATCTCGGCATGAGCGGAACGCTCCGTACGGAACCGCCAAATTTTCGTCCAGAGAAACACGATCACTTTGTCCTTCAGCAAGCGAAGCGGACTCTGATCTTCCGCGATCCGCGCCTTTTCGGTCGGGTAAAATTCCATCACGGAAAAACGGCGCCCGACTGGTGGGCGAGCACGCCACCGGAGATCAGCGCAAAGGAATTCAGTAAGACTTATCTCGCAGATTTTCTGCAACGACACGCGCGCGCGCCGATCAAAGCCGTCATTCTGATGCAATCCGGTTTCCCAGGAATCGGGAACTGGATGGCGGACGAAATTCTCTGGCGCGCGCAAATCGCGCCGCAAAGCAAGAGCGGCGAGCTCGCTCCCAAACAGCGCTCCGCCCTCCTACGCGCCACCCGCTTCGTCGCCCGCGAATCGCTCCGCATCATCGGGCACGATTACTCGGATCCGCCAGACTCGTGGTTCTTTCACCAGCGCTGGCGGCCCGGTGGATTTTGTCCGCGCCACGGCACACCTTTGAAACGTGCCACCATCGGCGGACGCACCACCGCGTGGTGCTCGCTCTGTCAGCCCACCGGATGACTCGTTAGCCAACGTAGACCGTGATCTGGTGGAATCCGCTCGTCCCGGATTTGAAAGGCCGCGCCGGATCCAGCTCCTGCACTTTGCCATCGCCATTCGTCGCCCGTGCGGAGAGCACATAAGTCCCGGCTCGATCTGGTTGCCAGGGGAAGCTCCACAGCGCCCAGGTCAGCCGCGTTCCCGGATAATCCAGACGCGCCTCCGTCCACGTCGCACCGTTGTCGCTGGTAAATTCCACCCGGGAAATTCCGCGATCGCCCCCAAATGCCACTCCCTTCACCAAGACGGGCCCACGCAAATCCGCCAGCGCCATCCAATCCTCGCTCCCCGGCTGATCGATCCGCGTCCGAATCGGCACGATGAAGTCCGGTCCCCATCCCTGCTTTTCGTAAAACCCCTCCGCCTCCTCCCCCGCCACTTCGATCCGCGTGATCCATTTCACGTGCTTTTCGCCGAAGTAACCCGGCACAATCGCCCGCGCCGGAAAGCCGTGCCGTTGTGGTAACCGCTCTCCATTCATCTCGTAGGCAATCAAGGTCGTCTGATCCAGCGCCTTCTCGATCGGAAAAGTGTCCGCGTAATTATCGACCCCGAACAACTTCACCTTCCGAGCTTCCGGACTCGCGCCCGCGGCTTCGAGGAGCGCGCGTAACGGCACGCCCTTCCACATCGCGTTGCTCATCAACCCCGCGTCGAGCCCGTT
>JBDUAE010000468.1:0-2018 GCA_040004805.1 Chthoniobacterales bacterium
GAATGGCTCACGCGCGTGTCGGCTAAATCTGAAACCCTCCTCGTTCTCGCCCTCGGTCTGCTCCTCGGTCTGCTCACCCTTTTGCGCCCGCTCTACGCCACTTTCGTCGCCCTCGCCGCCTCCGGATTGCTCCTCGCCGTGACGTGGTGGGCGCTCTGGCACCGGCTGGTTTGGTTCGATTGGATGGTGCCCTTCGCGGTCCAAGTCCCAGTCGGCCTCTTCTGGTCGCTCGGCGCGCAATATTATCTCGAAGCCCGCCGACGGAAGGAATTGCGCCGCGCCTTCGGCTTTTACCTCTCGCCCCAGATGGCGGATAAAATTTCCAACTCCGATTTCGATCTCACGCCCGGCGGCAAGACCGTCGAAGCCACTATTATGTTTACCGACCTCGAAGGCTTCACCACGCTGGCCGAGAATCTCGATCCCGCCGAAGTTTCGAAAACCCTCATCGCCTACTTCGAGCGCACCACCGCCTGCATCCTCAAGAGTAAAGGCACCATCGTAAAATACGTCGGCGATGCCGTTATGGCGGGCTGGGGCGCTCCCGTCGCTCAACCCAATCACGCGCTTCTTGCCGCCGAAGCCGCCTGCGATCTGCGCTGCCTGGCCGATATCGAGCTACACGGCCGCCGCCTCCGTACCCGCATCGGCGTCAATACCGGCAAAGTCCTCGCCGGCAACCTCGGCTCCTCTTTCCGCTTCGATTACAGCATGATCGGCGACACCACTAATTTCGCCTCCCGCCTCGAAGCCTTGAACAAATATCTCGGCACCCAGGTTCTCATCTCCGAATCCACCCGCGCGCAACTCAACGACCGCATCGTGGTGCGGCCGCTGGGGGAATTCCTCGCCGCTGGCAAAACTAAAAGCGTCCTCATCCACGAACTCATCTGCCGTTGCGGCGACGACGCACCCGATCGCGAGTGGCTCGACTGCTTCGCCGCTGGGCTGCGGGAATATCAGGCGGGAAACCTCGAGCCCGCGCGCGCGTTTATGCGCCAGACCGCCAGCATCCGTGGCCTCCGCGACGGCCCCTCCGAATTCTATCTCAAGACCATGGACGAGTTGGAACGAGACGGCACTCCGCAAGTTTGGACCGGCGTCGTGCAGATGAAAGAAAAATAGCCCGATCAATCCGCGTGGCCGGAAGCCCCCGCGCCGTCAGGAATTCACGGTCCGGCGTAGCAGCCGGCTATTAGTTCGCGCGATTCACTCGATAGATCGCGCCAAATGCACCTCGGCGTGCGAACAAAGGGAGCGCGTTATTTCCTGCTCCGATGAAAACCGACCACGCCGCCAGCCGTCGCCACCACAATAAAGGCCTGCTCACCATCGCCATCTTCAAGTTCATGAAGGGCTGCCTGCTCGTCCTCCTCGCTCTCGGCTTCCTGCGCCTGCTTCATCGCGATGTCGCCCACACCGTCATCCAGATCGCCAATGCCATGCGCGTCGATCCCGGCAACCGCTACCTCGCCAGCCTGCTCGAGCAAGCCCGGCTCATTAACGATCGCGGACTCGCCGTCATGAGCGGCCTCACCTTTTGCTACAGCTCCCTCTTCTTCGTCGAAGGCGTTGGGCTTTTCTTAGAGAAACGCTGGGCCGAATGGCTCACCATCATCGCCACCGCCTCCTTCCTGCCTCTGGAAGTTTACGAAATCTTCCGCCACGTCACCCTCATCAAGATCGTCGCCCTCATCGTGAACCTAACCATCGTGGCCGTGCTCGTTCTCATCGTCCGCCGCGATCGCCCCGGCCACCACTGAGGCCGAGTGCGCCTTATGAATTCGGAACTTTCGCGATAATCTCGCGAGCCGCCTTTTCCTGCAAAGCCTTATCGGCCGCGCGCAAGGTGCCAGCCGAAATAATGAGCCAGTTCGCGCCTTTCAGGACATTAAGTTGCGCCGGAGCTTTAGTGCGATAAGCCGCGTCGCCCAGACCGGAGACATCTTCTCCGTGAAAGATCGCTTTGCTGGATTCGAAGGTGGTTTTTGCATCCGCGGCGGCAGGGGCGTGGCGAA
>JBDUAE010000469.1:0-2018 GCA_040004805.1 Chthoniobacterales bacterium
TCGAAGATGAGTTCTTGCGGCGCGTCTGCGGGCGAAAGAGCGGTATCGAACAGACACGCGGCGCAAAGATTCCCCGCCACGGTGGTGTTACCGCCGCATTCCGGACACGTCGCTGGCGGTTCGCTCATACCGCCGTAAGCAAGCGCCGGAGATAAAGCAGTTCGTCATCGATCTCACCCGGCTCGGTCACGGTGCCCGCGACCTCTTGGCGCAGGTTCTCGCGAAACTGCGCGCGCAATCGATGCACCTCTACTTTAGCGGATGCCTCGCTGATTCCGAGCTGGGCCGAAGCCGCGTGATAACCGAGCTTATCCGCCGCGCCGGTGAGAAATTTGCGCAGCCCGCCGAAGAGCGCGCCTTTGCCGCGGGCGGCATAATGTTTTTCGGTCGATTGCAGCGCGCGCTCTAGCAAGGCTTTGGCCCATTGCCGGTCAAACTCGGTTTCCGGCGGTTCCGTGGCGGCCGAGATCTCGAACTCGTCGCCATCATCCATCGGGACGAATTGGAATTCGCCGCCGCGTTTTTGCCGGGTCGCGCGGCGGTGCTCGTTCGCCAGATAATTATTGAGCGCGGTGAGGAGGAAAGTGCGGAAACGTCCTCGCCCCGGATCGGCCCGACCGAGGGCGCGATTTTCCAGCACGCTGAGAAAGAATCCCTGGATGGCGTCCTGCGCATCGTGATGATCGCACCCGCGCTGCCGCGCATAAACGTAGAGCGGCCGCCAGTAACCCTGGAGCAGTTGGGCCAGGGCCGAAGCCGAGCCAGGTGATTGCGTGCGAGCCGCCTCAAACACCACGCTCCAGTGCGTCTCATCGAACACGCGGGGAGTGTAGTTGCGAACCCCGCGGGGAAGCAATCCCCCACGAAGACGGTGGGAGGACTATGCATTTTTTCGGAATTCTTGTAACCGCCGGGCCGGGAAAGTTTAGCACCCGTGAAGAAAGAATCCCTCCATGAAACTATCACTCCTCTCTGCCCTCGCGTTGCCTTTACTGGGCGCGTGGCCCTTGCAAGCCGGCACCATTTCCTACGTGGCCATTCCTGGGAGCGCGAGCGACGCGAACTCCGGGATCAGCTCCGATAACGCATACACCAGCGCAGTGGATGCTGGCCACGCCGGCGGAACTGATCGAGTCATCAACGGTATCACACTTTTTTCCCTGGCGGCGAACGGGCAGACGGGCGCGGCGGACAATTGCACCTTGAACGTGGCCGCCGGGAGCCTGAGCAATGGCAATAGATCCGCCGCCTCCGTGCCGGCAGACGGTGTTTTAGCCGAAACGCTCTCCGACCTCACGAGTAACGACGGGGCGGGAGATAATTCGCAGCAAGAGATCGTGCTCGACCCGGCCAGTCTCACCGCCGGCGCTACCTACGATCTGCGCGTTTACGTGACCAATGTCAGCGGCGGCGACCGGCAGATTAATCTTGCCTTCGCGGGTGATGGGCAGGCGACAGCGGAAACTGGATTCTTCAATGAGGACGACGCTCGGACTTCCGCCGGGGGGTTCACTAACGTCAACCAGGCCTACTATATTGACTACCGTTACACCTGGGATGGCGACTCCACTCCCGGCATCACGATTTCGCAGAAAAACGGCAGCGCGCCGTTTTGCTTATATGCCCTAACCAATCAAGTTGTGCCCACGGAGCCGGTCGCCGCCGCGCCCGCGCCGGGAGCCGACAACACCGGGGTGACGATGGCGCTCGAGACTGCGAACTCGGATCACGTGGGAGTGGCGAGCGACCTTTTCTACACCAGCGATTCACTCAACAAACACGGCGATTGGGTCGAGGTAGGAAAATACGGGACGTGCTGGCATCCGACGGATGTTCCGAGCGACTGGCGCCCGTACACCAACGGCTCGTGGCGGCACTGCGACGATGCGGGCTGGGTTTGGGTCACGGACGAAGAGTGGGGCTGGGCAACTTATCACTACGGACGTTGGTTCCGCACGGAAAGACTCGGCTGGTGCTGGGTGCCGGGAACGGTGTGGGCGCCTTCGTGGGTTTCGTGG
>JBDUAE010000110.1:0-6696 GCA_040004805.1 Chthoniobacterales bacterium
TCGAGAGCGCATTGCGGCAACGCCTGATCGCGCTCGGCCTTTTTGAAGTCCGTACGTCCGCACTCATTCCGCGTGATGCGATCGCGGCGGCGGGCGGTGCGGTCGAACTCAAAAACCCCCTGAGCGAAGATCACGTCGCGCTCCGACCGAACTTACTGCGCGGCCTCCTCGACGTTGCCGCCCGTAATCAAAATATGGGCGCAACCAGCCTGCGTTTTTTTGAGCTGGGTCGCATTTTTCTGCCGCCGGATGCGACCGAGAAACTCGCGCTCGGTTTGCTCTTTTCTGGTGAAGTTTGCTCAGCTCCGCACTGGCGCAGCGCGGCGAAACGTCAGCTCGATTTGTTCGACCTCAAAGGCGCGATCAACGCGCTCCGAGTGCCCGCGCTCAGTCTTCGTCGTGCCGAAAAATCCGGCTATGCTCTCGCGGCGGATATTCTTTCCGGCGAGACCGTGATCGGATTTGCGGCGCGCGTCAGTGGAGCGGTGGCGCCGGTTTTCCTCGCGCAGATTGAGTTGGAATCCTTGGTGCGAGCGGAAGCGGCCGGGCGAAAATTTCAGGAGTTGGACAAGTTTCCCGCAGTGGCGCGCGACATCGCCATGATCGTGCCGGAAAAACTCAGCCACGCCGAAGTTGACGACGCGATTCGTGCTGCCAACGAACCGCTCCTGGCCGACGTAAGGCTCTTCGATCTTTTCAGTGGAAAAGAGGCCGCGAGCATCGGAGCGGGCCGGAAATCTCTGGCATACACATTGACATACCGTGACCGAAACCGGACACTGACGCACGACGAAGTGAACGTAGTTCACACGCGGATTCGCGAGCGGTTGCAGAGCGAATTGGGAGCTGAACTGCGGGAATAGTTCTTTCAAATTTGCGGTCGCAAGATCGCGCAAAATTTTACCCTGCGATGTTCGAGATTACAGGTGTGATTCCCGGACCGATGTTTCATAACCAGGGGGCTTGGTCGCGATGAGAAGATGACATGCCTTAATTGGAAGTCAGACGCTCCCGCGGCGGTCACCCGCCCGTTACCGAAAGGGAACGGGATATCCTCCTAAACGGCATCAGCGGGGTAAAAAATTTCGAGGCCCGGTTTTCGCAAAGTGCGAGACCGGGCCTTTTTTTGCAATTCGACGTTGGACGTTCGGCATTCGGCGTTCGACCTTCGCACCCAATCGAATGAAAGCTCTCCTCGCCCTCGAAGACGGAAGGACCTTCACCGGCGAATCCTTCGGCGGAACCGGCACGCGCATCGGCGAAATCTGTTTCAACACCTCGATGAGCGGTTACCAGGAAGTGCTGACCGATCCATCGTATCGCGGCCAAATCGTGGCGATGACCTGTCCGCACATCGGAAACTACGGGACCAATCAACTCGACCAGGAAAGTGCGACGCCGCACGTGCGCGGCTTTGTGATTGAAGAGCTGAGCGAGATTGCGAGTAGCTGGCGTTCTGAGCAAACCCTCGACGATTATTTGCGCCAATGGGACATCCCGGGCGTGCAAGGAATCGACACGCGCGCGCTGACGCGGCACCTGCGCGAACGCGGCGCGATGAAGGCTTGCCTAACGACAGAAGCGCTTTCGGAAAAGGCGGCGATCGATGAAGCCATCCGCGGCGAGGGCGTGATCGGGATGGATTATGTGCGGGAAGTAAGCACCTCCTCCGTTTACGAGTGGGATCCGGAAAGCCGGACGAGCGGAATTTGGTCGGTCGCGCAAGGCAGCGCCGACGAAGTGCGGACGCAAGCTCTGCCGGCGATTCGACACCAGATTGTCGCCTACGATTACGGCCTGAAGCAAAACATCCTGCGACGACTGCGCCAGACTGGATTCGGCATCACGGTTGTTCCAGCCCACACCACGGCAGCGGATGTGCTCGCCTTGAATCCGGATGGCGTTTTTCTTTCGAATGGGCCGGGAGATCCGAGCGCGCTCGATTACGCGCACGAAGCGGTACGCGGCTTGATTGGAAAGAAGCCGATCTTCGGTATTTGCCTCGGCCATCAGATGCTCGGTTACGCGTTTGGCGGGCGCACCTTTAAGCTAAAATTCGGCCATCGAGGCGGCAATCAACCCGTCCAGGATGTGCGCACGGGGAAGGTGGCGATCACGGCGCAGAATCATGGTTTCGCGGTCGACGCCGATTCCCTGCCGCCAGAAGTGGAAGTAACGCACGTGAATTTAAACGACGGCACCGTGGAAGGAATGCGGCATCGCGAGCTGCCGGTTTTCAGCGTGCAATATCATCCCGAAGCCGCGCCCGGCCCGCACGATGCCGGCTATTTTTTCCGGCAGTTCGCCGAGATGATTGAGGCGCAGTGATCGGACGCGGCACGTCGTCATCCTGAGCCGCGCAGACGGCCGAAGGATCTCGCAGTGGATCGAGTCGCTTCCGCGCAGGCAAACGCAACAACGGCAGATCGGCGCTCCCATTTCTCAGCGTGTCGTCTACTGGCGTCGGAGAGATCCCTCGCCCGTCTGCGCGGCTCGGGATGACATGTTCGCGCCGCGCGCTGGATCGGTGTCGACAAGGACTACGAACGCGTTCGCAACTCGAGGATTTCCTTCAACATCCGCGTGCTGTCGCGCAGGAAGCTCACCTTGCTCCCGTCGTTGTGATCCCAGCGCACGGGAATTTCCCGTAGCCTTAATCCAGCGCGGTGCGCAAAGTAAAGCAGCTCGACATCGAAACCGAAACCGTCGCTTTGCGCTCGATCGAGAATGGGGCGAAAAGTTTCCAATCGAAACGCTTTGAATCCACACTGCGTGTCCCAGTAGGGCAAACCCGTCGCCAACCTCACCACCAAATTAAAAACGCGGCCGCCTTGTTCGCGATGCCACGCCTGACGCACGCCGATCAACTTTCGGTTCAAAGCGCGTGAGCCGAAGGCTACGTCCACTTCGCCGGCGAAAATCGGCTCGAGCAATTTTGGTGCTTCCGTAATCGGAGTCGATAAATCGGCATCCGAAAACAATCCCACCGGGCGCGTCGCCGCGCGCAAACCAGTGCGGACAGCCCACCCTTTGCCGTGGTTAGGCGTTTCGCGAATCAATCTGGTGCTAATCGCCGTCGCCTCCCGAAAAGCTTCCTCCACGATCGTCGGGGTCGCATCCGTGGAGCCATCATCGACCACGATTAATTCGCTCTCCGGGCTGGCCTCTTGCAGATATCGCAGAACTTCGCACACGCTGCGGCCAATCCGATGCGCTTCGTTAAACGCGGGAATGACGAGCGAGAAAGCAGGCAGCGACACAGGAGGATTTGAATTTAGCCGGCAGCGGATCAGGTCCAAGCCTTTCCGTGTCGCGGAGAATTTTGCGCCAGACGGACTGATTCCTCGATCACGGCCACGTGGGCCGCGATGCGCTTTTCCAGAGCGAACTCGGAAGGCGTTTCGGTGGTGAAGGTGCGGTAGGAATGACGCCGGTGCAGGTAAATGGATTCAGGCATCGCCGAGAAACGTTCCGGTTTGAACTGGCGCCGGACCAGGCCCGCGCGCGCATGGCGGCGATCGATCGTAGGACGTGAGTCGATCGCGATGAGCGGTCTCGCTTTTTGCAGAAGCAGTTCGCCCCAAAACGGCGCGCGCCGCATCACTTCGTAAACGTAGAAGCCAGTGGCGTCGTAATCTTCGTGCAGGGTCAGCGAGAGGGCGAAGCGTTCGCCGGCGATCAGGCGTTCGAGTTCACGCACGGGTGTCGGTAGTCGTTTGTCGGCAAAAGTGCGATTGAGATCGCAGCCGTCCGCGTCGTAGCGGCTGTTATTGAGGAGGCCCCACGGGTTGAGACACGGGAAAAGCAGGAACGGATGCGAGCGCAAACTGGCGGCATTTCCTTCCGCCCACGCCAGCAGCGCCGCGGGACCGGCGGGTTCGTCGCCGTGGATGCCGGCTGAAAGATAAATCGTGTTCGCACTGGGTTCGGCAGTGCGGAGAAAGTAGACTGGGAGTTTCCCAGCAGTCGCAAATTCCTGCAGTCGCGCACCGGCGCCACGCGCGACCGCTCGCCAGCGCCGGACGAGGAGCGCGTAATCGTGACTGCGGTGCATGGCCGCATTCGTTTACCCCGGAACAGGCTAGCTGACCAGTCCCGGCTGACTCGGACGCGAGGCCAGTTTCTCCTTTCCCGTCCCATGAACTGAGGCACCTTCCGGTTGCGTATGGCCAGCTCGAATTCCAACGACGCGGATGGCAACCGCTCCTTCGAGACGAACCCAGTTCTCGTGGTGCAGGGGGTCGGCCAAATCGGGCGTCACTTCTTTGCGGAAGTCGGCGGGCTATTTTGGTTCATCATCGACACCGTCACCGAGACCGTAGACAACGTCCGGCTCGGACGGATGCCGTTTCGCGCCTCCAGTTTTTTCCGCCAAACGGAACTCGCTGGCGTTGGGTCGGTCCCGCTCGTGGCCATGGTCTCGTTTTTTCTCGGGCTGACGATGGCGTTGCTTACCGGCTACCAATTGCAGCGTTTCGGGACGGAACGTCTGGTGCCGGGACTCGTGGCGATCGCGTTCACGCGCGAGCTCGGGCCGCTTCTCACCGGCATCATGCTGGCGGCGCGGATCGGCGCCTCGTTCACCGCGGAACTCGGGACGATGCAGGTCTCGGAGGAAGTGGAAGCAATCGAAGCCATGGGGATCAGCCCGCTGCGCTTTTTGGTCGCGCCACGGATGCTGGCGCTCTTCGCGCTCATGCCATGTCTCTCGGTCATCTCGAGCCTGGCCGCTATCGCCGCGACGAGTCTTATTTCCAACGCCTATTTCAATATCGCGTTTGTTTATTTCAATGATTTGGTGCTGAACTCGCTCCTCATTCGTGACATCGTGACTGGAGTAGCGAAGAGCTTTCTCTTCGGAATTCTGATCGCGGCTATCGCCTGTTTTCGCGGGCTGAATGTCAAAGGCGGTGCGGCCGGCGTCGGCAGCGCCACCACTTCCAGCGTAGTGACGGCGATCACGGCGGTGATCGGTTTCGACACCGCCTTTAACGTCGTCTACGTGGTCTTCTTCCCATGAGCGCGCCCGAACCCGCCGTGGTCGAGCTCCGCAATGTGCGGCTCCAGTTCGATGAGAACGTTGTCCTCGAAGACGTGTCGCTAGAAGTCGAACCCCTCGATCGCCTCGTCATCATGGGCCAGAGTGGCAGCGGGAAAAGCACTCTCCTACGCCTCGTTCTCGGCATCCTTGCACCCACGGCTGGCTCAGTCTTTTTCAAGCAATTTGAAATTAGCCGACTGAAGCGCCGCAAGCTTCAGCAAGTGCGCGCTCATATCGGGATGGTCTATCAGTACTCCGCTCTGCTTAGCTCGCGGAACGTGCGTGATAATATTGCCCTGCCGCTGGAGGAATTAACCAAAAAAACCCGCGGTGAAATCGATCGGATCGTGGACGAGAAACTGGAGATGGTGGGTATGATCGCGACGAAGGACCAGATGCCCTCAGAATTAAGCGGCGGGATGCGGAAGCGGATCAGTCTGGCTCGCGCGCTCGTGATGGACCCGGAATTAATCCTGTTCGACGAGCCATCCGCCGGGCTCGACCCGGTGATCAGCTCGGTGATCGACGAATTAATTATCGGCCTAGCCGAGAAATCGCGCGTGACCTCCATTATCGTCACGCACGAGATGGATAGCGCTTTCCGTATTGGCACGAAAATGGCCATGCTTTATCGCGGCAAAATCATCGAAGTGGGAACTCCCGAGCAGTTTAAGCAGTCGACTAATCCGGTGGTCTCGCAGTTTTTGAGCGGAAGCACCGAAGGCCCTATCTTGGAAGGAACCGAAGATGCAGTTACGACGTAATGAAATTCTAACCGGCGTGCTCGTGCTCGTGACGGTGGCGGTCCTAACCGGCATCCTCATTCTGCTCGGCGCACCCGGTTTGTTTAAACCGCTGATCACCTACAAGATTTACCTCGATAACGCCGCAGGTATTAAACTCGGCGCGCCGGTCCTGCTCGCGGGACGTAAAATCGGGCAGGTCGAGAAGCTGCATTCCCCCGTTTCCGGCGAGGAAGCGAGGCAGGCGGAAACTGCCGCCGATGCGATCCGGCCGCCGGGCGCGAGCCCTACGCCTACCCCCCTCGCCGCAAAACCACGGTACGAGGCGCGGATCGACGTGCGCGTCGACAAAGACGCGATCGTTTACAAAGACGCCAAAGCCCGACTCATCACTCTGGGATTGCTCGGCGAGACCGCGATCGATTTCACCGCCGGGAACGAAAGCTCCGGGCGATCGCAGGACGGCCAAACGTTCGCGGGTGAGCGCGTGTCGGATTTCGGCGAATCAATTGCGAAGATGCTCGATATCATTCAACCGGTGGCGATCGAAGCGACCAAGACATTGAAGGAGCTGCAAACCACCGGGCAAAACCTGGCCAAAATTACCGACGAGCAGTCGCAGTTGAATATGGCGCTGGCGCAAATGCGGACCTTTGCCGAGAACCTCACCAACATGACGGCCACGGATAGTCCGTTGCAGTTGGCCTTGAAAAATGTGGAATCGATCAGCACCAATTTAAACAAAATCAGCAGCGACCTCAGTAGCAACGACAACCTCAGTGTGACCCTGCAAAATTTCCGGGACTCCTCGGAGAAACTGAAGTCGGTCATGACGAATCTCGGCCCCAATCTCGCGGCCACCGGCGCCAACGTGAAAGACCTGACCCAAACCGTGAAAACGCAACCGTGGCG
>JBDUAE010000470.1:0-2012 GCA_040004805.1 Chthoniobacterales bacterium
CGCTACATCCACGAAAACAAAACCGCCGCACTCCTCACCACCACGGTTCGCCTCGGGGCGATGACTGCAAATGCCAATCCAAAACAGCTCGCGACCATGACCGATTTCGGGCGCGCCCTCGGCCTCGCCTTCCAAGTGATTGACGACATTCTCGACGTCACGCAGACAAGCGAAAAGCTTGGCAAGAGCGCCGGAAAAGACGTCGCCGCGCAGAAGGCCACTTACCCCGCCGTGATCGGTCTGGAACAATCCCGCATTGAAGCGAAACGGCTAACCCGCCTGGCGCATCGCGCCCTCGTCCCATTCGGAAAAACAGCCGACACGCTCCGCGGGCTCGCGAATCATCTGCTCGAGCGCGACTACTGAGAAAAGAGCGACAAATTCGGGTCAATCTCATCCGTTATGCGGGACGTAAACCCGGCTTCAAATCTCCATCGGGCCGCAAACGCGATCATGACCGCGTTGTCGGTTGAGAGCGACGGCGGCGCTGCGAGGAAACGCAGTCCCGCCGCAGCGCAAGCTTTTGCCAACTGAACGCGCAACTCAGCATTGCAGCTCACGCCGCCGCTTAACGTCACGAGAGACATCCCGCATTCCTGCGCGGCCCGCACCGTTTTCCGGACCAGCACCTCCACCACCGCGCGTTGAAATGATGCGCAAAGATCCGCCCGAAAATCGCCCTCAAGTGTCGGTAAGAGATAACGCACCGCCGTTTTCAAGCCGCTGAAGCTGAAGTTGTGATCTCCGGAATTAAGCATGCTCCTCGGCAAATCGAAACGCCTCGGGTCGCCCGCGCGTGCGCAACGCTCAATCTCCGGGCCGCCGGGATAACCGAGCCCGAGTAGCTTCGCCACTTTGTCGAAAGCTTCGCCCGCGGCGTCGTCCACCGTCCGGCCCAGCACACGATATTCATTCACCGCCCGCACCTCGATCAACAAAGTGTGACCGCCACTCACGATCAGGCTCACATTCGGCGCGACCCCTTCGTCAGTTCCGAAGAATGGCGAAAGCAAATGCCCTTCCAGGTGATTCATCGCCAGATAAGGTTTCGTTAGACCCAGCGCCAATCCCTTCGCGAGCGAGGCGCCGATCATGAGCGATGTCGCCAATCCCGGGCCCGCGGTCGCGGCGAAAGCGTCCACATCCGCCAGTGCAATGTCGGCTGTTTGCACCACCCGCTCCAACAACCGAGGCGCGTGGACTAGGTGATTTCGCGACGCGATTTCCGGAACGACGCCGCCGTAGGGTTGATGCTCCGCGGTTTGCGAAGCGACTTCGCTCGCAAGCAATTCGTCGCCACGCAGCAGCGCGATC
Organism: Chthoniobacterales bacterium; assembly: GCA_040004805.1. Classification (GTDB taxonomy): domain Bacteria; phylum Verrucomicrobiota; class Verrucomicrobiia; order Chthoniobacterales; family UBA10450; genus JACCTI01. The sequence goes on from JBDUAE010000470.1 coordinate 1,315, forward strand.
GCCGTTTCGTCGCACGACGTCTCCAACGCGAGAATAAGAGGAGAAAAATTCACCGCGGAAGACGCAAAGCGCGCAGAAAAAGAATCGAAAAACTCTGCGCTCTCTGCGACCTCGTCGGTTAAAAAACTACTTCTTGGCCGAATCTGCCTTCGGCGCAGTTTCCTGTGCGTAAATCATCACGCCTTTTAGTGCGTCGATCGCACGCATCATCTGCGTGTCCTTCGTCTTGATCAGAATCTTCTCTTCTTCCGGCTTCAAGTTCTCTGAGCTGCGCGCCGAAAAAAGGGCACGCTCCTGCTCGGCCGAAATCGGCACCCGAATATTTGGGGTCACGCCTTGCGCGTTAATCACCTGCTTGCTGGGCGTGTAATATTTCGCCGTGGTAATGCGCAAAGCCGAGCCGTCCGGCAACTGCATGACGTTCTGAACCGAGCCTTTCCCAAAGGTCGTCTCGCCCACTAAAATCGCCCGGTTTAAATCCTTCAACGCTCCCGCCACGATTTCCGCTCCGCTCGCGCTGCCCTCATTTACCAGCACCGTCATCGGAAAACGCGGGCGCTGTTTCGACGTGCTCGATGTTGTGTATTCGCTCTGCTGCGAAGCTGCGCGGCCCTGCGTCGAAACCACCATCGTGCTCGGCGGCAGAAATTGCGCGCAGACATCGACCGCGCTGTTCAGCAGGCCGCCGGGATTATTGC
>JBDUAE010000471.1:0-2008 GCA_040004805.1 Chthoniobacterales bacterium
CCGGCGCGCTCGCCGCGGCCACGTTGCCGAAGCTCATTCACTCGGCGCTTTGTCTTGTCGTCGCCTTTATCGGAATGGCCGCCTTTTTCTTTCTCCTCGGCGCGGAATTCGTCGGTCTCATCCAGATCTTCGTTTACGTCGGCGCGGTCGCAGTCTTGCTCGTGTTTACCATTCTTCTGACGCCGCGGACTGATGAACAACCGCGCGATTTCAAGTGGAGCGGCGGGGTCGTCGCGCTCGCGATTTTTGGCGCTTTGCTCTGGGCGATTTTGCATACGCCGTTGTCGGCTAATGCAGCGCCGCCAGGTGACGCGCTCACGGTCAAACGCATCGGCGAAGTGTTGATGACCGACTACGTCTGGCCGTTGCAATGCGTGGGCGTTTTGCTCACCGCCGCGCTGCTCGGAGCGCTCGTGCTCGTGCTGGAGGAGAAGGAACCATGACGCCGTCGCTCCAATATTTTCTCATCATCTCCGCCGCGCTCTTCAGCGTCGGGTTGCTTGCCGCGCTCAGTCGACGGCACGCCATTTTCATCCTGATCGGGATCGAGCTCATGCTTGCCGCCGCGAACTTAAACTTCGTTGCTTTTTGGCATTTCGCGCCGACGCCGCAACCGCCCACTGGAGTCATGGTCGCGATTTTTTCGATCGCGATTGCCGCAGCGGAAGCAGCCGTGGGGCTCGCGCTCGTCATCGCGGTCTATCGCCACTATCGCACGACCAACGTCGAGAATTTGGATCAGCTTAAAGGATGACGCCCTGGATTGTCGCCAATCTTTGGTTGATCCCGGCCGTGCCGCTGACGGTCTCGCTCGTGGTCCTTGGTCTCGATCATTCGCGCAAGACGCTCAGCGCCGCGGTCGCGGTCGGCGGGCAGGCGGCGGCATTTCTTCTTGCGGTCGCCGCATTTTTGCCAACCCTGCGCACGACCGGGTTTCGCGCTTTTCAGAACTTCACCTGGTTCACTTTCGGCGAGCAATCGCTCCGGCTCGGTTGGGTGCTCGATCCGCTCACGGCCGCGATGCTGGTCATGATTACCTTCGTGGCGCTCTGGATTTTCGTCTTCAGCGTCGGCTACATGGCGGGCGACGAAAAGTTCACGCGCTTCTTCGCCTACCTCTCGTTTTTCACCGCGGCCATGCTCGGGGTTGTGATCGCGAACAGCTTGTTGCTGCTCTTTATCTGTTGGGAATTGGTCGGACTCGCCTCGTATTTGTTGATCGGTTTTTGGATTCACAAACCGAGCGCGGCGGCCGCGGCGAAGAAGGCCTTCATCACCACGCGCATCGGCGATCTCGGGCTTTTTCTCGGGCTTCTTTGGCTCTACGGCGATAGCGGAACCCTCCTCTTTTACGATGGCGGCCGCGGCTGTCTGGAAAGTGGCGCGCTCGCGGCCTTGGGCGCGGCTTCCACTTTCATCGCGCTGCTGATCTTTTGCGGCGCCGTGGGAAAATCGGGCCAGTTCCCGCTGCACGTTTGGTTGCCGGATGCGATGGAAGGCCCGACACCGGTCAGCGCGTTGATTCACGCCGCGACCATGGTGGCGGCGGGCGTTTTTCTGGTCGCGCGCATGTATCCGCTCTTCGCTTTCGGCGCGATTCATGGCGTCACCACTTCGCTTACGGTCGTGGTTTGGATCGGGGTGATCACCGCCTTGATGGCGGCGCTGATCGCGACCGCGCAGTCCGATATTAAACGCATCCTCGCCTACTCCACCGTCTCGCAACTTGGCCTGATGATGGTCTCGTTAGGCGTGGGCGGAGTGGCCGCGGGAATCGCGCACCTGATTGCGCATGGCTTCTTCAAGGCCCTGCTCTTCCTCGGCGCGGGGTCTGTCATTCACGGTTGTCATCACGAGCAGGATATCCGTCAGATGGGCGGTCTCCGGAAAGTGATGCCGGTAACTTTTCTCACTTACGCGATCGGCATGATGGCTCTGAGCGGTGTCCCGCTCTTCTTTGCCGGCGCCTGGACGAAAGAGGAAATCCTGCACGCGACCTCGCAATGGT
>JBDUAE010000472.1:0-2004 GCA_040004805.1 Chthoniobacterales bacterium
ACCGCTGGGCGCGGGCGCGCCGACGGTGGTGAAGGAGAGCGGGACGGTGTCGGTTGTTTATCGACGGCTGGTCTCGGCAAATCCGCCGCAATACGTGGTCCAGAGTTCGACCGAATTGCGGAACTGGAGCACGGTCACGCCGAGCGAAACGGTGGTCGGGACCGCGGGCGAGGTGCAGACGATCAAGGCCACGGTGCCGGCGAGCGGGAGCCGTCTGTTTCTGCGTGTGCTGATTAATCCGCCGACGCCGAGCGTGGATTTGCCCGAAGCAGGAGCCAGCATTCGCACGGTCATCCCGAAGCCGGCACAGCGCGCTGAGGGATCGCGCCGACGCAGTTTGGGGCACGCCTTCGTGGATTGAACGCTCGCGCTGTGATGCGAGATCCCTCGGCCGTCGCTGCGGCTCGGGATGACGCGCGGCGCCGCTCGCCCCGCTACATGCGCCCGCGGCGCTTGTAGAATTCGTAGCGCGCGATGATGGAGTCGACGTATTTGCGCGTGCCGGGGAAATCGATGTTGGCGCGGAAATCATCCGGCGAACCCACCGGTGCGCCGCTCCCGCCGGCCCAGCGTTGCGCGCGACTGGCGCCGGCATTGTACTCCGCGAGCGCGAACGGGATCGGATCGATCTGCCCGCGCCAATGCTCGAGCGCCCGGGCCAGATACCAGGTGCCGGCCTCCACATTCACGCGCGGCTCGAATAATTCTTCGGCCTGGAAATTCTCCACGCCGTTCTGGCGCGCCCATTCCCGCGCCGCGCGCTCGGAGACCTGCATCAGCCCGCGCTCACCGGCGGAGCCGAATTTTTGCGCATCGAAGCGGCTCTCGCGCCAGATCACTGCCTTGACCAGCATGGGATCGACGCTGTGTTGCTTCGCCACTTCGCGAATGAGCGGGTCGTGCTGTTGGAATCGCGCCGGGCTGATCCACTCGTAGGCGGTGTAGAGCGTGTCGCCGGAACGCATCGCCAAATAGGCGACACCGGCGCCGCCGGCGAGGACGAGGCAGATGAGGAATTTGAGAACGAAGCGCATGGCGGACGAGGACGGGAGAACGTCCAACGTTCAGCGTCCAACGTCCAACGTCGAATGAAGAGCCGGAGGCCGACTGCTTCGATTCGGAAGTTCCACGTTGGACGTTGTCCGCTGGCCGTTGGACCTTGCCCCATCCCCATGCCTTACGCTCGCGTCCTGATCGATCGCGCCATTCGCCGCGAACTCGACTACGCGATTCCGGAGAATCTGGCGGACCGCGTGAACATCGGCTGGCGCGTGCGGGTGCCGTTTCGCGATCACTCCGCGCTCGCCACGGTGGTTGCGCTGGTGGAAGAAACCGCGGCGACGAATGTGCGCCCGATCGAGGCGATCGTGGGCGAGCGGCCGGCCTTGAGCCCGAAAGTGCTGGAGCTGGCGCGGTGGATGAGCGCGTACTATTGCTGCCCGATCGAGACCGTGATGCGCAGCCTTTTGCCACAAGTGATCCGGCGGGCGGAAGTCGGCTGGAAGAAACAGCTCTTCGTCCGCGCCACGCGCGCGATCACGGCGGAGGAAATCGAGAAACTCCGGAAACGCGCGCCGCGCCAGGCCGAGATGTTGGAAGCAATTAGCCGACACGCCGACGCCATCCTCGCGACTGATCTGCTGCGCGAAACCTCGCTCGATAACACCACGCTGCGTTCACTCCAGAAGCGCGGCTGGATTGAATTGCGCGCCGAAGCCGTGCCGCGCGATCCGCATTCCGACGAGCAATTCGTGGCCAGCACCGACCTGGTCTTGAACGCGGAACAGGCGGTGGCGCTGGCCGCGGTGGAGGAAGCGTTGGTGGCGCCGGAGAGCGCGCGTCCGCTCTTGCTCCACGGCGTGACCGGCAGCGGGAAGACGGAAATTTACCTGCAGGCGATCAGTTCCACGCTCGCGCGCGGCAAGACCGCGATCGTGCTCGTGCCGGAGATTTCGCTCACGCCGCAGACGGTCGAGCGTTTCAAAAGCCGTTTTACCGACACCG
>JBDUAE010000473.1:0-2000 GCA_040004805.1 Chthoniobacterales bacterium
GCTCGGATCCTTGATGCTCTGGCGATGGAAAAATCGGCCACTGTCCGGCGTTTTGAGAGCTTGCTGGAGGATCAATCGGACGCAGCTTTCGAGCAGATGGCGCGCTTGGCGCAGACGCTGACCCGACAGAATTTCGGCCGAACCATGCGCCTTTTCGCGCCGCTGTATCTGTCGAACGAATGCATCAATAATTGCCAGTACTGCGGGTTCTCGCGCGATAATCCGATTCTGCGCGTCACCCTGGACCTCGAGCAGGTCCAGGCGGAAGCGCGCCATCTCGCCGCGGAGGGATTTCGTCAGATTTTACTCGTTGCGGGGGAACATCCCAAGTTTGTCAGTGGAACTTACCTGACGGATTGCGTGCGGGCTCTGGCGTCGGAGTTCTCGTCGATTGCGATCGAGGTCGGTCCGATGGAAACCGCTGAATACCAACCGATCGTGGAAGCGGGCGCGGAAGCGCTCGTAGTTTATCAGGAAACCTACGATCGCGAGATTTACGCAGCGATGCATACCTCTGGTCCGAAACGTGATTTCGATTGGCGGCTGGCGTGTGTGGAACGCGGTTATGCGGCTGGATTTCGACGCTTGGGGATCGGGGCGTTGTTCGGTCTCGCGCCGTGGCGGCAGGAAGCGATCGCGCTGGCGTCGCATGTCGACTATTTGCTGAAAACCTGCTGGCAGTCGCAGATCAGCGTGAGCCTGCCTCGATTGCGCCCGGCTGCGGGAGGATTCGAACCCGCCTTTACGCTGACGGATCGGGAATTAGCTCAATTGATTTGCGCCTTTCGGATTACGTTCCCACAGCTAGGACTCGTTCTGAGCACACGCGAGCGCGGGGCATTGCGCGACGCGCTGGCGCCGCTCGGCATTACCATGATGAGCGCCGGCAGCCACACGGAGCCGGGCGGCTACACGGGACAGGGTAGTGCGAATTTACATCACACCGTTCGAGGCCGGATTGTGGCGCCGGAGTTCCAGGAAGGGGCCGATCGAATGGCGACCGGACAATTCGAGATCAGCGATGAACGTTCGCCGGCTGAGATCGCGCGCGAGCTGCGGGGGAGAGGATTCGACACCGTCTGGAAAGATTGGGATCAAGCGCTTCTCGCGTCATGAAGATTTGGTTGAATGGCGAATTAGCCGACGCGCAGACTTCTCGAACGGTGGCCGAATTGGCCGCGCATTTTTCCCTTCCGGCAAATTCTGTCCTGGTCGAGCACAACGGCCTCGCGCTGCGTCCCCGCGAATGGGCGACGAGCGGCTTATCGGAAGGGGACCGCGTCGAGTTCGTGCGCGTGGTTGCCGGTGGTTAGGCGGCTGACCTTCAAACGCTCAGGCGCGGCGTCGGCTAAAGAGCGAGGCCTGCACCGCAAAGCCGATCGCAAAGAGCACCAGAGAGATGATGGTGCGATAAGCGGGCGTCGTCCCGGCCCATTGCGCGATCAGGGCGGCTCCGGTCAAAGCCGATAGGATAATCAGCGCCCAATCCAAAAGCGCGAGGGCGAGAATTGCGGAAACAATTCCGGCGGCGATGAAAATTAAGATGGCGCTTTGGTTCGTGAGGGTGTGGCCGAGATTGGCGAGAAGGAGGAGAGAGAAATGCCCTCCCGCGAGGAAGGCGGCGAGCGCGACGAGCAACCGCTGAAAGGGCACGGCGAGGAGCGCTCCCACGATTCCGGCCAAGAGCGCTACGACCAAGGCGATCCACTCCGGCTGCGGTGGCAAAAATTTCACGGCCAGGCTCAGGCCCACGACGAAACCGATCGCGCCGACGAAAAGCCAGTAGGCGCGCTGTCCGAAAAACAAAAGAACAACCGCGAGCAGGAGCGTGGCGATCGTCATTTGCATGGCAGCGATGATTTTTCTGCGAGCTAGATTGCGCGCTCTTTCACCACGATCCGCATTCCATCTCGAGAAACGACGGCCACGGCGGTTCCGGCCGCAATAAATTCGCCTTCCGTCACGACATCGAGCACGACTTCGCCGAAGCGTGCTTTTCC
>JBDUAE010000111.1:0-6633 GCA_040004805.1 Chthoniobacterales bacterium
TCGAGATCGAGTTGATGAATGATGGGTTGATCGGGCGCGTAACTGAAATCCACCCCCCGAAATGCGATCGCACCCGCCGTTTTCGTAATCGTCACCGCCGTCGGCGAATCGACCACGTCATCTGCGCGATCGAGCACCTCGAAGCAGCGTTGCGCGCCAGCGGCGGCTCCTTCCATCGCCCACGTGGTGTAGGTGAGCGACTCCAGCGGCTGGTAAAGCATGAAAAGATAGGCGGCAAAAACGAGGAGGGAGCCGAGCGTGAGCGTGCCGTGCAGGACGTGTAAGGTGCCGACGTAATACATGGCGGCGGTGCCTAGGACCATGAGGGTGCTGATAACGAGCGCGCTGTTCACATTCGTCAGCGTGAGGCGGAGGTTGGCCTGCAAACTCTGCTGCGCTTGGTTTCGGAATTGACCGACCTCCCACTCTTCACGGCCGAACGCGTGCACCATTCTCACTGCGCTCAATCCTTCCTGCGTCTGCGCGAGCAGGGCGCTGTCTTGCTCGTGGATGACGGTGGATTCGCGGCGGATGCGGCGGGCAAAATAATGGATCGCCCAAACGATCGCAGGGACGACGCCGAGAGAGAGCAGGGTTAATTGCCAATCGATCCCGATCATGACGATGAAAGTGCCTATGAGCGTGATCACGGAAGTGAAGATGTTCGTAAAACCCTGGTTGAACATTGTCTGGATGGCCTGCGAATCGTAGGCCACGCGAAAAGTGGAATCGCTCGAGCGGCTGGCGTCGTGGTAGCGCAGGGAAAGCGATTGAAGGTAAGCGTAAATCTCGGTCCGCAGCTTGAGTAGCGCGTGCAGTCCGATTTTGACGAAAAAGTAGTTCGTGACCCAGTTGATCGAGCCCCAAAAAATCTGAATTACGACGAGCGTCGCGCACAGGATCAGAAGCGCGGTCGCGGGTTCGGCGGGCAACCAACTCAAGACGCTGCCGGGGCGCGCGAGGCCGCTCTGTTGCGCGCGCGGGATCAAATCATCGACGATGATCTTGAACGGCCACGGCTTGAGGAGATTGAGTCCGATTCCGACCAGGGTCAGCGCCAAGCCGGCCAACGTTCGCCCAAGGAACGGTCGGTAGTAGCGAAGCACCCGGCGATAGATTGACATTGGGAATTTCGAATTGCGGAATTGGGATTTCGGCTTGAACTAAGCGGCGCTCGGCGTGGCTGAGGCTAATTCCGAAAGGCCCACTCCGAAAACCGAAAACGCACCATGCATCATCTTCTGGAAATCTGGTTCGGCTGGGTCAAGGGTTGGGGCTATCCGGGAATTCTTCTCCTGATGGCGATGGAAAGCTCGATCCTCCCGGTGCCGAGTGAGGTGGTGATTCCGCCCGCGGCCTTCCTGGCCGCACAGGGGCATATGAGTTTCGCCGGGGTAGTGGTGGCGGGAACTGTGGGCTCATATCTGGGTTCGGCGATCATGTACTGGATCTCGCGTTGGCTCGGACGCGCTATCCTGGTCCGCTACGGCAAGTTCATTTTGCTGAGTCCGGAGAAGTTGGCCCGGGCCGAGGCCTGGCTGGTGCGCTACGAAGCCGGCGGGGTATTTTTTGCCCGGCTCCTTCCAGTGGTCCGCCATCTCATCGCGATTCCGGCCGGAATCGTGCGGATGAATTTTTGGATCTTCAGCGTAGTGACGATCATTGGCTCCGGGATTTGGTGTTACATCCTGGCGCTCCTTGGCGACAAAGCGTATCGCCTGCAACCGGACCTGATTTCTAACCCGGACGGCATGGTCGCATTTGTGAAGGCGCAGTCTGCTTCGATCGTGCTCGTCGTGGCAGGTTTCGCGGCGCTCTACCTGCTCGTGATGCGTCTGACTGCTCGCAGCGCGCCTGGTCGGTAAAAAATTCGGCTGGTCGGCGAGAACGGGCGGCGCTTTGGCATCCATTCTGCTCTTTTCTAGGTTCAATCCCTATGAAAAAAGATACCCAAATCCTGAATTCCGGCCTGTCACTTGGCGATTTGATTCTCGCGGTCAGCTCGTGCACCAAAAACACCAAGGAGACCGTCGCTGCCGTGGCTGACCTTCTTGGTAGCGGTCGAGTTCGGCTGGAGAACAACGGCGAGTTGACGCGGGCTCGCGTTTTCTAGGAACGCAGTCGGCTAAATTTCGCGAAAAAGCGTCGCCAGGGCCTTCCATTTGGCCTTGGCGACGCTTTTTGCTGTGCAAAATGCCTTTCCGCAGCGAAGCGCTGCTCTATCTTCAGCGGGTGATTGATCGTTATTCCCGCCCCGCCATGCGCGACCTCTGGTCGGAGCAGCGCAAATTCGAGATTTGGTTGGAAATCGAGATTCTAGCCTGCGAGGCGATGGCGTCGTTAGGGCAAATCCCGCAAGCCGACGCCACAGCCATTCGCGAGCGGGCAAAATTCTCGATTGAGGAAATTGCAGAGATTGAGAAACGGACGAATCACGATGTGATCGCGTTTCTCGAGAATGTCGCCACCTCCGTCGGCCCAGCCGCCCGCTGGATGCACCAAGGCCTCACCTCGTCGGATGTTCTCGACACCACTCTGGCGGTTCAGATGACGGAAGCGGCTGGAATTCTGTTGGAGGATTTGCGGGCATTGCGGGAGGTGGTCGCGGAAAGCGCGCGGCGTTACAAAATGACGCCGATGATCGGCCGCAGCCACGGGATTCACGCGGAGCCGATCACTTTCGGGCTCAAACTGGCGTTGATGTACGATGAGTTTGCAAGGGCCGAAGAACGGCTGACGCAAACCACGGAGCGGATTCGTGTCGGCAAACTCAGCGGCGCGGTCGGGACGCACGCGCATCTCGATCCGGCGATCGAGCGCTCGGTTTGCGAAAAACTGGGACTGCAAGCCGCCACCGTCTCTACCCAGATCATCCAACGCGATCGCCACGCGGAATTTTGCACCACGCTGGCCTTGATCGCGTCCAGTATCGACCGCTGGGCCACGGAATTCCGCCATCTTCAGCGGACCGAGGTGCTGGAAGTCGAAGAGTTTTTCGGCGAAGGTCAAAAGGGAAGTTCCGCGATGCCGCACAAACGCAATCCCATCACGGGTGAGCGTCTGAGCGGACTAGCCCGGGTCATCCGCGGTCACGCCGTGACTGCGCTGGAGAACGTGGCGCTTTGGCACGAACGCGATATCAGCCATTCCAGCGCGGAACGGATCATTCTGCCAGACGCCTGCACGCTGCTCGATTACATGTTGGTGAAGCTGCGCGAATTGGTGGCCGGGTTGCAGGTTTATCCTGAGCAGATGGAGCGAAATTTGGGCCTAACGAAAGGTCTCTACTGCAGCCAATCGATTCTCCTCGCTCTGACCCGCGCGGGGGCGGAACGGAAAACGGCTTACGAAGCCGTGCAACGGGCGGCGATGCGGACTTGGAAAGGCGCTGGGTCCTTCGCGGAAAACGCCAAGGCGGAACCCGAGATTACCGCGCTAGTTCCCGCAAGCGAAATCGATTCGCTCTGCTCCCTCGAGACGCATTTTCGATACGTGGACGAAACGTTTCGCGCTCTCGGGCTGTGATGCAGTCGCATGGTGGCGGCTGAATTTTAAGAAAACCATCCTTAAAAGCGACGGTCCCACCGCCGTATCATCAATGAGCGGGATACTCAGCGCGCACGGTCAACGCGATTCCGCCGCGCGCGGAAAATTCAGCCGTCACCACCGCACTGCGCGGCGCGGTTGCGGCCACGAAATCATCCAAAATTCGGTTGGTCACGGCCTCGTTGAATGCTCGCTCGTTCCGGAAAGAGGCGAGGTAGAATTTAAGCGACTTGCTTTCCACACACAGTCGGGCTGGAACGTATTCAATGACGATTTGCGCAAAATCCATCTGCCCAGTCACAGGGCACAGAGACGTGAAATCAGCGGTTTCGAAGCGGATGGTATACGGGCGTTTAGCGGGCGAGGGGAAGGTTTCCAGCTTGGCCTCACTCGGCGACGAGGGGAGACGCGCGTCGCTGCGACCGAGGAGGGTGAGTTTGTTTTTCTTCGGTTTCGCCATGGTCTGATTTTAGCCACGGATTAAGACAGATGAAACACGGATTCGGAATTCCCTTCTCCTGCCGTTCGAGGAACTCCGTGCTAATCCGTGGCTGAAATTCTTCCTGAGTGCAGTCGTCGGCCGTCAGTCCGGAAGGCGAAGCATCGGATTGTTAAGCGCGCGCTCGCGGTCGCCGGGTTTGTTGTAGTTCCAGTAGTCGACTTTCAGATTGCGCTTCATCTTCAGTCGACTGCCATCAGCGGCTTTCCACTCTCGCAACAAGTACGGCGGATCGCGGTCTAGAATAAAGAGATCTCGCCCGCCGGCGTGTTCCACGGTGACCGTGATGGCGCGCTCCGTGGCGGTGAAGGAAAATTTCGCCGGTCGAAAAGTGAAGTTATCCTTTTTCGAATTTATGGTCGTTCCCGCCAGCGGAATCTCGAAGGTGGAGTCGGGCTTGGAGAAATCAATCGTGCGGACGAGCCACGGCAGTTCGTCGTAAAAATGACCATCCGGCGGGACCACCACGTCCTCGCTGCCGCTGGCCATCCCGTCCCAGTAGGTGCGGTACTCGTAGATGAACTTCTCCCCTTCGTGTCGCCCCTCTTTGTAGGTGTTGCCACAACTGTCGCTGCTCGTGAGCGAAAATTTAGCCAGCGCGCCTGTATCGACGCGCCAGAAATTCGAATGCATTTGCTGGTAGAGATACAAACCCGTGGGCACTGGGAGAATTTGGTTCATTTTCAGCACTTGGACGATCCCCGGCCGCTGCCAGTCATCCGGTTTTACGAATTGCTTCGGGTCAAAAGGCTCGCGCACCAAAATGTGCAGCACCTCGCATGGGCGAGGCGTGCCATAGCGAACGATTTCGCCCGCGTAGATGTTGAATTCTGCTTTCCCGTCGTTCCAATAATTGTTGTTCTGGATGAGGGTAGGGGAGAATTGAGCCGAGGCCACGGTGACACTGCACAGGAGGAGAAGCGAGGAGAGGATCTTGAAAGCTGACATGCGTGAAAGGTTCAACGCGTGACGCGCAACGTCCAACTGGGAATCCGGGACGATTTCTCTGCAGACTGGACTTCGAACGTCGGACGTTGGACGTTCCGGAGTGAGTGATACCAAGTCGGAGGATCAATCAGATAATCGGCACGCCACCGGCGTCGTTAATCCGTCCGCGATCGATTTGTTCGCACTCGATTCTAAAACCGATCAAGTGCTTTTGGTCATGAACGAAACTCGGCCGTGGGATGGATCTGATCGGCGTTTGCATCAACTCCAGGAGAAATTCAACGCCTACGCCTCCTTCCTTCTCGATGGGGAGATGCTGGCAGAACATCCCGAGCTGGCGGGCAAGCGCGCCCGGATTGAGCTTCACGCCGCAGAGATGCCAGATGATCGCGCTCTCGAACTGCTTGGGTTAATCCACGAGCAGCTCGCGCTTCAGGAGATCGGGATGGAAGTCGTCGTGGCCGAAAAGGGCGGATGCGGCGCAGGCTGTGAGTGCCACGGAGAGTGATTCCGCGGAAAGCCCGCCCACGGAGTTCAGTATCGCAAAAAAGAAACGATCGGGGCCGGCTCGAGTTTGGCCCGACCGTGGAGGAATTCGAGTTCAATCAGGAATTGGGCTTCCACCAATTGGCCTCCGACCTTCTTAATCAACGCCGCCGCGGATGCCGACGTCCCGCCAGTCGCGAGCAGATCATCGATCAGGACCAGGCGTTCGCCGGGTTCGACGCTGTCGATGTGCATCTCCATCTCGGCTTCCCCATACTCGAGCGTATAGGCGGCGCTCTCGCACTTGTAGGGAAGCTTGCCTTTTTTCCGAATCGGGATCAGCCCGAGACCCATTTCGTAAGCGACAGCCGAGCCGAAAAGAAATCCGCGAGCGTCGATGCAGACGATCTTATCGATCTGCAAGGTGCGGCAGCGCTTCAAGAAAAGGTCGATCGCGGATCGAAACAACGGCCCGTCAAGGAGCACCGGCGTGATATCTTTGAAGACGATGCCCGGCTTTGGAAAGTCCGGCACATCTCGGATCGCGGCGCGAATGTCGGCCAAGAGTTCGTCGCTCATGGTGGCGACGGTAGCGGCTGAGGTGGCGCGGTCAACGTCGCGGCTTCTATTCTTGACGGATGTATGATTGACGTCGCTAACGTGACCATTCAATGGAGGCAAGGGGATTCGAACCCCTGACATCCAGCTTGCAAAGCTGGCGCTCTACCAACTGAGCTATGCCCCCGCGGTGAAGGCGGATTGTAGATTGTGGAAAGCGGAATGCAACTCCTGGGTGGATTGAGCGTCTCGTCAGCCCGAGTGGGCATCCTGTAGAAACGATCTTGAAACCTGGACGCTCCCATATCGGGCAGGACACTCACCCTGTCCGGAATATTGCGCCGCCCAGGACAAAAAAAATGCCGGAGCGCGGGGAGGCCGCGATCCGGCATTTTCTACTGTCAGCAATCAAACAAAAACTGAATTGTGCGCTACCGTTTCGTGTTTCTCTGAGCCTCAACGCGTTTCCTTGTTGAGGGCTTAACGGCATGTCTGAGATCCCGAAGGATTTCAGGGTTAGCCGTCGACCTATTCAATCACGCTTTTGAAAGAGCAAGCTCTCTCGCAGGTGATGAATTTCTCCTTAGAAAGGAGGT
>JBDUAE010000474.1:0-1999 GCA_040004805.1 Chthoniobacterales bacterium
GATTACGTCGCTTCCTCCGCGCGCCTGCAGGAAAACATCAAACTGGATAAGTCCGAGATCGTCTTTGTCGGCTACGGCGTGGTCGCGCCGGAGTACGGCTGGGATGATTACAAAGACGTCGACGTCAAAGGCAAGACCATCCTGATGCTGATCAACGACCCGGCCATTCCCGATCCGAACGATCCGACGAAACTCGATCCCAAAATGTTTCGCGGCCGCGCCATGACTTACTACGGACGCTGGACTTACAAATACGAAATCGCGGCCGAGAAAGGCGCGGCGGCAGCCATCATCATCCATGAAACCGAACCCGCGGCCTATCCGTTCACCGTCGTGCAGACCAGCTGGTCGAAAGAGAATTGCGAGATTGATCGGCCGAACAAAAACATGGATCAGGTCGAGATCCGATCCTGGATCAATCTCGAGACCGCGAAGAAATTATTAGCCGACAGCGGTCAGGATTTTGACGCGCTGAAGAAGGCCGCGCTGAGCAAAGACTTCCGCCCAGTCTCGTTAGGCGCGACGGTCAGTTTCGATCTCAAACAAACGGTGCGCCGTTTCAAGTCGCACAACGTGGTCGGCAAAATCGAGGGAAGCGATCCGAAGTTAAAAGACGAATGGATCATCTACAGCGCGCACTGGGATCATCTCGGTAAACATCCGGAACTAAAAGGCGACCAGATTTTCAATGGCGCGCTCGATAACGCTTCCGGTGTCGCGGCCGTTCTCGAACTGGCCGACGCGCACATGCATTTGCCGAAACCAACCAAGCGCTCGGTCCTCTTCATGGCCACGACCGCGGAAGAAGCCGGCTTGTTAGGCGCAAAATATTACGCGGAAAATCCGCTCTATCCGCTCGCGAAAACTTTAGCCGACATCAACATCGATGGCACCAGCGTCTGGGGAAAAACCCACGACATTGAAGACATCAGCGACGGTAATTCCGATCTCGATGACTTGTTAGGCGCTGTAGTCACGAAACAGGGACGTGTCTTGGTTCCGAATAGCCGGCCGGAACGCGGCAGTATTTACCGCGCGGACAACTTCGAGTTTTCGAAAGTTGGGTTACCCGCGCTTTACACCGGTCGCGGACGCGATTTCCCGGGCAGGCCCGGTTTTGGCGAAGCGAAAATGGAAGAGTTCGTGGCCAAACATTATCACCAGCCGTCGGATGAAGTTGATCCGGGCTGGGATCTTTCGGGAGCCGCGCAGGATGTGCAGGCGATGTTCGAAGTCGGCTACGAAGTGGCGAACGGGGATAAGTGGCCCGAGTGGAAACCGGGCAACGAATTCAAAGCCAAACGCGACGAGAGTCTGAGCGAAAAGCCCTAACGATTGGAAGAAGCTAGCCGGGCGGCCAGCTCAGCGCGCGCTTTCCCAGCATGTGCAGATGGAGATGCGGCACGCTCTCGCCGGCATCCGGCCCGCTATTGATCACCACGCGGTATCCCGACTCCAACAGCCCGAGCTTTTCCGCCACCAGGCGGGTCGTAAACAGGAGTTTTCCGAGGAGCGCCACATCCGTCTCCGCCGCATCGGCGAGACGCGGAATGACGCGCTTCGGCACCACCAGAACGTGCACCGGCGCTTTTGGATCAACATCGTGAAAAGCGAGGACGTCGTCATCTTCCCAAACGATTTGCGCCGGAATTTCGCGGCGCGCGATCTTCTCGAAAATCGTCATCTCCGGCGCACCCAAATTTTTGCTCCGCTACTGCAAGGAGCAACGCATTTGCGCCAACTCGCGATTCGAAGCCAGCTTCTCCCGCACGAAACAAACCACTTCTTCACGCAGCGCATCGCAGGCGCGCGTCCACATTTTCGCGCCGCGCAAATGTTTCACGCAAGCCTGCAGTCCGCAGAGTTGCAGACTGTCCGTGCCGGTATCAACGAGAGCATCGATTCGTTTTTCCAGTCCGTCGAAGAACGCCAGTTCGTAACCAGCACCGGCATCGCGCGCGATGTCGAGCAGCGAAAACGAAATCGGCGGCGGCGACGG
>JBDUAE010000475.1:0-1998 GCA_040004805.1 Chthoniobacterales bacterium
CGAAGCGGTTGATCGGGCCATCAGGCAACTACCCGTTCGCAACACGTTTCGTGATGGAGAAGCCGCCATTCCTGTCGCATTTCTTCTTCGCAGTGCAGACTGGCGGCCGCTTAAAGCGCCCTGGTGGCTCGGCAAGGAAGTCTGCATCATCGGCGCAGGCCACAACGGAAATTTCTTTTTGCGTCACTGCGACGGCAGTATTCGGTACTGGGATCACACGGCGCAGGCGGATACAGTGCTCGCTTCGAGCGTGTCGGCGTTTGTGGCACGCATTGTAGAGTGAAAACGTCTAACCATGCGAGAGGGCGTGTGATAAGCGGCTTTTTGGATTCGTCTGAGACTTAGAGCGAGCGCGGGTGGGTCGGAAGGAGTGGTTTTTTCGCTCTCGGCGGCGCGTTTCCACCCTCGGAGGAGCAAAGGGAGCTTGACTCGCTCTGGCCGGCGCGCCCCGACTCCGGGAGCAGTCAAAAAAGGAGTTACCTCCGGCCTTTTAGCTTACGGCCGCGATCAGGTTTTGCACTCCTAAGATGTTGCAGACCCGCTTTAGGTTATAGGCCAGGACGGTCAGGTTCACTTCTGTCGTCACCTGGCGCTTCCCGCGACAGAGGAAGTAATCATAGCCGAAGGAGCGTTTGATTGTGCCAAAGCAGTGTTCGATGATCGCCTTGCGCCGCCGCATTATCTGGGGGTGCTGTTTGACCCGCTCCGCCATCGCGTCCTGCGCTTCTTCTCCGGCCCGCCGGGTGATCCGCCGATTCTCTTTGTTCCGGGTACACTGACTCTTTAAGGCGCAGGCCCCGCAGGCGCTGGTCTGGTAGTAGAGGGTGGCTCGGCCGCTTTCATTCGTAGTGAAGCGATAGGTTAATTCCTGCCCCGCAGGACAGGTGTAGGAGTTCTTCTCCGGGTCGTAGCGGAAGCGTTCTTTCCCATAGAGTCCACGGGCGGTGTTGGCGCTGGTCAGCGGCTTGGCCACGTAGGCGGTCACGCCGATCGCGTCGCAGAGCAGGATTTCCTTCCCGTTGTAGTAGCCTTTGTCGGCCACCACGCTCAATCGCTCCGCTTGCAAGGTCTCCTGCGCCTGCAAGGCCATCGTCCCGAGCGCGCCCAGGTCGCTGGTGGTCTGGGTTACCTCGGTCGCGACGATCAAACTGTGTTTGGCATCGACCGCCGCCTGCACGTTATAACCAATGGTCGAGCCGCGCCCCATGCTCATGGCCCGGCTGTCGGGATCAGTCAGCGAGACCTGGCCTTTGGCTGCGACGGCGGGGGCGACGGCGCGGAGTTCCTCCTTCCGTTTCTCCAGGTGAGCGATCTTCTCTTTTAACTCTGCGGGAGTGAGCTGCGCCGGGCCACGGTCTTCGCCCGCATCGGCTTCATCCAGCTCCGCCAGGTAACGGCTCAGCTTCTCCTCCAGTTCCTGCTGCAAGGCCGCCAGGCGCGCCGCGCTGTAGTTGCGGCCTTTCGCGTTCTGGGCCTTGATCTTGGTCGAGTCGATCGCCACCAAGTCGCCCCCGAAGAGCTGCAACCGCCGGCAAAGCAGGGTAAACTCGCGCCCGGCGGCCTTGATCCCTTTGGCATTATCACGCCGGAAATCCGCGATCGTCTTGAAGTCCGGCCGCAGTTTACGCAGGAGCCAGATGACTTCGAGGTTGCGCGTCGCTTCCCGTTCCAGGGCCCGGCTGGAGCGGACCCGGTTCAAGTAACCATAGAGATAGACCCGGAGCAGGTCCTTCGGGTCGTAGGGCGGCCGCCCGGTCTCGTTTAGTTGCGCGTGTTTAAACCCGGCCGCGACCAGATCGAGCTGCCCGACAAAGGCGTCGAGGAAGCGGACCGGGTTCTCCGGCGTGAGGTAATCTTCCAAGGCCTCGGGCAAGAGCAGCACTTCCCCCCGGTCGCTCCCAGTGATGTAGTTCATCCTGGATTCGGAGCTTGCCAGAACCGGCCCGATTTGGGTACAAGAAAATGATCACCCCCGCGAAATACTTTCCACACAGTCTC
>JBDUAE010000476.1:0-1998 GCA_040004805.1 Chthoniobacterales bacterium
CGCTTCCGGCGCAGCCGGATGGGCGCACCGATCTGGTGGACCGAAGCATTGTTTCCCGGCTACGTCTTCGCCCGGTTCTCGTACTTTCAGAAGCATCGGCAGGTCCGTGCTCTGACCGGCGTCTCCACCATCGTCCGCTTTGGCGACCAACCTGCCAGTCTGGCGGACGAGGCGATGTCGGCGCTGCGCGAAGCGATCGGGCCATCTGGAATCGTCGAAATCGCAGGGGTCGCAGAGGCCGCGTCAGAAGTCCTCATCGTCGAAGGGCCGCTGCGCGGTCTGCAGGTGCTGGTCACCCGAGTCCTACCCGCGCGGCAGCGCGTCGCCGTCTTGCTCGAATTTCTGGGGGCGACGCGTGAAGTGGAGATTCACGCCTCGAGCGTGATCCCAGCGAACCCCCGCGCGCCGTCCGGCACCGGCGTTTTGGGGAGGGAAACCGGCTCCGGGAGCGGCGGGGCGATCAGGTAGCGGCTCCAGGTTCTGGAGGCGCCCGGGAGATTTTTCGAGGGGCGGTGGGCGCGTTTCGAGCTTGGGCCGAAAAGAAAACGCGAACCTTCTCAGAGAGATTCCGTATATACAGCGTTGACCCCTGTATCCCACCGGATACACAAGGGCGAGGTTGCCGTCTCCCGAGGCGGCGCGCCTCTCACCATTATGAACCGGACCGGCCAGCGATTCGCGAAAACGAATCACTTTGACCAAGGGCGGCAGCATGTCTGGAACCAAAGAATGCTTGACGGCTACACTGCCAGCAGGCCGCAGAATAGGCCCCCGAGGCAGACCTGACTGCCCTCTCTGGGATGACAAATCCTGACTTCATAATAAACTTCTCTCCATGTCTCTTACCCAATTGAAGGACCAAGCGGCGCACCTGGAGTCCAAAGAGCAGCGTGAACTGATTGCTTTTTTGGTCGCGCTGCAAACCGCGCGCGACGAGGAATTCAGGGCGAAGCTGACAGCTAAGATCGACGATCGTGATCCGGCGCATTGGGTGGATTTGGACACCCTTCAGAATCGCTACCGGGAATAATTTTTGTTAGCTCCTCCTCGACCTTCGAATCACTGATTAGGATGGATTCAGTCGCGCAAATACCGTTGAATCAGCCCTTCCTTGATTTAAGGAATGAATGGCCGCGTTTCCATGTGAGGCGCGCGTGGCTTTTCGGTTCCCGCGCCCAGCGGGACGCGACCTCCAAGAGTGACTGGGACTTTTTAGTGGAATTTTCTGAGCCGCCCGATTTCGACGGCTTCATGGGTTTAAAATCAGCTCTAGAAGCACGACTCCAAGGTCCCGTCGACCTTCTCTCGCGTGCTGCATGCACACCGCGATTCTTGCGCGCGATCGAGGCTGATCTTATCGATGTCACGTGATCCTCAGCTGCGTCTGGCCGATATCGTGGACGCCTGCAGCCGAATTGCGAGTTACATCGAGGGTCTGGACGGCACCGCTTTCGGACACGATCACAAGACCCAGGATGCCGTGATCCGTCAGTTTGAGATTATCGGTGAAGCGGTCAAAACCTTGCCTGCTGCATTGGTCGCAAGAGAACCATCGATCCCGTGGAATCAGATTGCAGGATTTCGTGATGTCCTGGCGCACTCTTACTTCGGCGTGGATAGTTCTGTGGTTTGGGATGCAGCAAGCAATAAAGCTCCCGCCCTCAAGGTTGCCTGTGGGAATCTCTTGGAAGGAGCGGCCTAATCATGTGTGTGGATAAACTCGCCCAGCGCCGCCGAGTGGGCGCGAGTTGCTCGGGCGAGCGCCACGACGCGTTCCGCGGCGGGATCAGCGAAAACAGCGACGACGTTTC
Organism: Chthoniobacterales bacterium; assembly: GCA_040004805.1. Classification (GTDB taxonomy): domain Bacteria; phylum Verrucomicrobiota; class Verrucomicrobiia; order Chthoniobacterales; family UBA10450; genus JACCTI01. The sequence goes on from JBDUAE010000476.1 coordinate 1,812, forward strand.
GTTTTTGCGCGCGGACTGAGGAAATCGAAGATCGAATCCGGAAGCGCTTTTCAAAATGTGAAAGCGAATCCTTTACGGCAGCCTTCTGAAAAATTTCAGCGTCTCAAAATTTCAGTCTTTCAGCTTTTCGTGAAACGGTGTTTAGTAAAAAAAGGAGACCGGGCCGCGTGAGCAGCCCGGCCTCGGT
>JBDUAE010000112.1:0-6587 GCA_040004805.1 Chthoniobacterales bacterium
GGCGGTTGCCGCTTACCTGAATTTCCTCCGCTCGGGCGGCTCGAAATTCCCGCTCGAAACCCTCCAGATCGCAGGTGTCGATATGACGACAGCCGCGCCGGTCGAAAGCACGCTGCGGCTTTTCGAGCAACGCCTGGACGAGCTGGAAGCGCTCTTATAACGCCGCGGTTCGAGCGCCCCGTTGGCAAGAGTCCTGCTTGATTAAGGTCTGTGGAGTTCGAATGGCATGTGAATGCAGCCTGCGGTTACGCAGAACTCGGCATGTTTCGCGAATCGATCGCAGAGCTCAATGCCATCGCGCCCCGTCAGCAGCGTCGCCCGGAGGTTCTGCAACTCCGTCTCCAGGATCTCATGCGCCGACAGCACTGGGCAGAGGCTCTGCGCGTGAGTCGCATTCTGTGTCGGGTGGCGCCAGATTTTGGAACGGGTTTTTTGCATGCCGGCTTTTGCCTGCACCAACTGGGAAAAACAGCGGAAGCGAAAACCTTTCTTGCCACTGGTCCGCTCGCACTGCTCAGAGAACCGATTTATTACTACAATATGGGGTGCTACGACGCCCTCCTCGGGAACGTGGAGGATGCGAAGGAAAATCTCTGCATCAGTTTCAAGATGGATCGCAGCTTCCGCGTGCTCGCGAAAAACGATCCTGATTTGAAAGAATTACACTCCATCCTCTAGCACCGGCGCCCGGCTTCGCGCATGCTCTGCCGGTGAGGACTTGGGACGCGGCGGAATTGCGCGAGCGAATCGAACCGCTCTTCCTGGAGAATTTTGCGGAGCGCGGAGAATTAGGCGCGGCGGTTTCGCTCTGGCAGAATGGCCAGCCACTCCTCGAGCTTCACGGCGGGTTTCGCGACCTTCATCGCACGGAACCTTGGACCGCGGATACGCTCGTTCTCTTTTGGTCGGCGACGAAAGGCCTCGGCACCGCCTGTCTGCTACACGTGCTCCAGGAACGCGGGATCGGCCTCGAGCGTACCGTGGCGGAGTTTTGGCCGGAGTTCGCCCAGAGCGGCAAGGGAACGATCACGCTCGCCCAACTTCTCTCGCACCAAGCCGGACTCGCTGCTTTCGATGATCGAGTGGACGTGGCGGATTATCCCGCAGTCGTCGCTGCGCTCGCGCGGCAAAAACCATTATGGCCGCCTGGCAGCGCGCACGGCTACCATGCGCGGACTTTCGGTTTTCTGCTGGATGAATTGGTTAGGCGAATCGCCGGGACGACACTGGCCGGCTACTGGCGGAAAAACTTTGGCGACCCGCTCGCGCTCGATCTCTGGATCGGCTTGCCGGAGATAGAAAATTCACGAGTCGCTACGATCGCGGCAGCCCGGTCCGGACGCTCGCCGCAGCCAGAGCAATTTTATCGCGATCTAGCGACCCCCGGCACGCTCGTGCGCAAAGTTTTCACCTCACCCGCGGGGATGCATTCCGTCAGTGGCATGAACACGCTCCAGGCCCGAGCGCAGGAGATCGTTTCTTTCGGCGGAATCGGCAGCGCCTCTTCGCTGGCGAAGTTCTACAGCCTCCTCGCCAATGGCGGAGAAATGGACGGCCACATCTTTTTTCAACCTGAAACGCTGCGACAAATGGCGACAACTCTGACAGCGGGTGAAGATCGCGTTTTCCAAATTCCAACCGCCTTCTCCGCCGGCTTCATGAAGGACCCGCCGCGAACGAAACGTCGAATCTTCGGCCCTTCGTTGTCCGCCTTTGGTCATCCCGGCGCCGGCGGCAGCCACGCCTTTGCCGACCCCGAAAATCGACTCGCCTTCGCCTACGTAATGAACCAAATGGAGCAATCACTTTTGCCGAACGAAAAGGCACTTCGACTGGTCGATGCGGCCTTCGGAAACATCGCAAAATAGCTTGTCAGCGTCCGCCGAAACTCTACCCTCCGCCGAATGCTTCCCTCTGATTACTTCAAAGGCATTGTTATCATTCTCTGCGCTGCGGCTCTTTTCTCATCGTGCGAAACTCCGCCTCCGACTCCTGCGGCTCAAACCACCACCACTTCCGGGACGGTTCGCAGCGTGGGCGCGAGTCCCGCCCCTTCCGCCAAGCCGACGCCAGCGCCTGAAAAGCCCGTATCAGCTGCCTCCGGGCCGCATCAAACAGGAACGAATCTCTAGCAGTTTCTCTCCCGCAGCATCGCCTTTTCACTTGTCCAAGATGAAGGCGCTTTCGTTCCAGCTCGAAGTCGCTACCCGCGGCAAGGGTACTTACGAAATTACCCGACAAGTTCGCGAGATCGTCGAATCCAGCGGCGTGCAGACCGGCACGGCGACGATCTTCCTCCAGCACACCAGCGCCAGCCTCGTTATCTTTGAAAACGCGGACCGTTCCGCGCGCGTCGACCTTGAAGCCTTCTTCGAGCGGCTGGTCCCCGAAGACACCGACTACCTCACTCACACCGCGGAAGGCCCGGACGATTCCACTTCTCATCTTCGGATGGTTCTCACGCGCTCCAGCGAAGTGGTTCCGATCGCCGACAGCCAGCTTCAACTCGGCGTCTGGCAAGGCATTTTCCTTTTCGAACATCGCCGCGCTCCTCATCAGCGACGCCTCGTGGTAAGTGTGATCGGTGTCTAGCCACCTCCGCTTCGCCTGGCTGCTGCCGGTTTTTTTCCTGTTCGCGATCGTGGCGGCAGGCTCTCAGGAAGAAAATGAGATAGCGGATCTGTACCGACGCGGCCTCGGCGGCGATCCCGCTGCCGTCATCGCGTGCATTGCGAAACTGGAAGCCGCGCTCCAGATCACGCCGACGAACCAGGTCGCCCGCGCCTATCTCGGCAGTGCGCTCACTTTGCGCAGTCGCGATCTCGGATTCGGGCCGAAAAAACTAACGACTCTGCAAGACGGCCTCGCCACTATGGATGCGGCGGTGAAGGCCGCGCCAGATGATCCCAAGGTGCGCCTAGTCCGTGCTCTCACGACAGGGTCGCTGCCCGCTTTTTTTGGTCGGGGCGCTTCCACCCGGAAGGACTTTGCGCTGCTGGCGGAGAGAGCCGACCACACTCCCGAGCGCTTTAGCGCAGGCGACCTCCAGATCATTTACTACCATGCCGCCCTCGCGGCCAAAACGCAGGGCGATCACGGCCGGCAACGCCTTCTCCTGGCAGCGGCCAACCGTCATCCTGCAGATGCAAAATTGGCGGAAAAGATCACGCACGAGTTGTCGAATCTGCCTTGAAGTTTCACTTCGCCCTCGGGACAATCTCGGCGAGAGTCGCCCCACATGCAGGACGATCTCGACCGCATTCTTTTTGACGAGAAAACGATCCTCGCCCGGCTCGACGAGATCGCGGCCGAGATCACTCACGATTACCGCGAACGCGAATTAACCGTCATCGCGGTTCTCAACGGCAGCCTTATTTTTATGGCCGACCTCCTGCGGCGCATTCCCCTTCCGCTGAAGCTCGATTGCCTGAGCGTAGCCAGCTATCACGGCGGCACCAAAACCACGGGCGAGGTGGTTTTTCGCCAGGTGGCCCTGCCGGATGTCGCCGGCCGGCACCTCTTGATCCTGGACGATATCCTGGACAGCGGACTCACCTTGAACGCCATCTGTCGCAAGCTGGAAGAAGCGAAACCGCTCAGTATCAAAGTCTGCGTCCTTCTGGAAAAAGAGATCACACGCGCCGCTCCGGTCGAGACCGACTACGTCGGCTTCAAAATCGAAAACGAATTCGTGGTCGGTTACGGTCTCGATTACATGGAGCGCTATCGTAACCTGCCTTACATCGGCGTTCTTCGTCCCGACGTGATCGCCACATGAGGGTGCCGGTCCAGTTTTTTTCCCAGCTCAAGGATGTCATGCAGACATCCGAGATCGAGGTCGCACAGAAGGATGGCGCCACGATTACGGACTTGCTCGCAGAGCTTTATCAGCGCACGCCGCGGCTAAGAGATTGGGACGGCAGTATTTTGATCGGAGCCGGCGTTGAATTCGTCGGCCGCGATTATGTCATCCAGCCCGGCGATCAAATCGCGATCATGCCCCCGGTGCAAGGCGGGTGATTGATTCAGTCCCGGAAATTCTGGAACCCGGTGGCGACCCCGAAATCTTTGCCCTTCACAAACGCGATCACTTCCTGCAAATCGTCCCGCTTCTTTCCGGTGACGCGAATCTGCCGCTCTTGCAGCGTGCTTTGGACTTTGAAGTTTGCGGCTTTGATCGCTTTGATGATCTCTTTCGCCTTCTCACCTTCCAATCCCTGCTGAATTTTCAGCTCCTGCCGCGCGTGCCCCATGGAGGAAATCGTCGGATCTTCCTGTTTGATATTGCGGAGATCGATTCCGCGTTTCGAGAGTCTTGTGATCACGATCTCGCGCAAACCGCGCAGCCGATTCGCGTCCTCTGCGGTGAGCGTGATCTGCGCTTTCTCGAAGGTAATCTCGGCCGTGCTCCCCTTGAAATCGAAACGCGTCGCTAATTCCTTGCGCGCCTGATTCAAGGCGTTGTCTACTTCCTGATTGTCGACTTCGGAAACGATATCGAACGAAGGCATGATGGATTCCTGTTATCTTGTGTGATTCCGTCCCGCCGCCAAGCGTCTTTTTCCATGCGCCGTCTTCTTTTGCTCCTGCTCCTGGCTGCCGCGCCAGGTTGTAAGCCGAAGCCGAGTTCTCGGCCGCTGGTCGCGCCTGCGCCGGATATTTCCGGGCTGCGCGAGCTCGTGCAACTCCACCATCGCCAACAGCAGTGGCCGGAGGAAGAGGCCGCGCTCAGCCAACTCCTCGCGCTCGAAGACACCGCCGCCGATCACGTTCAGCGCGCCTTGGTGCGGCGGCGTCTCCATCGCTGGCCGGAAGCAATCGAGGACGTGCGCCGGGCGCAGGCGCTGCAACCAGAGGCTCCGGAAGTACGCGCTGCCACTAAACTTTTCGGGCAGGTCGGCAAATTTCTCACTGGTATTCAGGACCTCGATGCACGCCTGGCCAGCGCGCCAGAGGATGATCACCTGCTGGCCGATCGCGCGCTTCTGCTTCTCCGCAGCGGGGATCCGGAACTCGCACTCGCCGACGGCGAGGCCGCCAGCAAAATCGCGCCTTGGGCAATGCGGCCACGCCTGTTCGCGGGACTGGCGTTAATCGCCTTGGACCGCAAGAAGGAAGCGCGGGCTACCGGCATCAATCCGCAATTCCAGCTCGACTCGCTTACGCCCGAAGCGCTCGAAAGCATCAGCCGGCTCGATGCCGAAATTTCCGTCGAGCGCACCAATCCCGAATTCTACCTTTCGCGCGCCTGGCAACTGAACGACCTCGGCCAACCCGCTCTCGCGCTCGAAGATGCCGAAAGCGCCCTGCGCTTCGATCCGAAATCCGCCGGCGCGCTCGCCGAAATAGCCTACGCCGAGTCCAAACTCGGTCGCACCGATGAGGCTTTCGCTCACATCCAACAAGCGACCGAACTCGATCCCAATCTTGCCACGGCGTGGAATTATCGCGGCGAACTCGAGATGGCTCTCGGCCAATTCGAGCCGGCGATTGAGTCCCTCACCCGCGCCCTCACGCTCAATCAAACTCCCGACGCCCTGGAGAAGCGCGCGGAATGTTATGCCCGGCTCGGGCAAACCGAAAAGGCTGCCGCCGATCGCAGCACTCTCGCCGCGCTTCGTTAGGCAGCTTTCAAAACGTCGGCTCGAAGCGGATGTTTCCAGCCTCCGTTCGGAACCGGAACTGCGAGGCCGCATCATTGCCCATGTCCAGTTGCAAAGTGTGCGCGTCGCCCGGATTCGGCACGGGCTGCAGAGAATTCTCCACGTGCCCCTTGGGCGCGTCCGCCTCTATCCGCACCGCCGCTTCGGCAGGCAGCGCCACCCGCACATCACCGTCCTTCACCTCCGCGGCCAGCGAGAACGCCCCAGGTTCCCACCAATCATAGGTCACATCCAAATTTCCTTGCCCGAGGCTGACCCGCGCTGCGCTGAAGCAATTCGAAAAGTGCAGCAGCCCCCTCTCCAGGTGCACGTCGATTTCCTTTCCGTAAATGCCATCGACCACGACTTCCCCGTTTTGTAATTCCACCTGCGGAAGGGAGCAAAACATCGGCACCAGGATTACGTAATCCACCGTCCCGGAGCGATCCGCCAAGATCGAGTCAGACGCCACCGGCGGATAACGCGTGTCGATCGTGACCACCTCCTCGTTGATCGAGACCTCGATCTTGATCCCTTCCAATCGCTCCTGCGAAAAAGCCCGCCGCACCGCCATGATTTCCAATCTCGGAACGTCCGATCCATAGACGCAGATGCGGCCATCCGTATTGCGAATCGTCACACGCGCCGTTGGACTCAACACATAGCTCTGCCGCACCACGTCTTCGAGAATTTTCCCCTCCGCGTCGCGCCCGGCGCAAAGCAAGAAGGCCACTAGGACAGGTCGCGCCCATCGCGCGCAGAATTGATTTAGAATCGGCAAGCGGAAAGCTGGCGCTACCTCAGTCCCCGCGCAACGTTCCTGCCCCGTCGTCTACTCGTGGCGGAGAGCAACGATCGGGACACGGAAAATCGCCGTCGAAGAGCCGATTCCAAGCGCGGGGATGCGGACAGCGATGATGGAAAATGCAGGTGTCTTGGGCAGCG
>JBDUAE010000477.1:0-1983 GCA_040004805.1 Chthoniobacterales bacterium
CGCCGATCCTGCATGATGAACCGGTCGCTCGGCTTGTGTTTCGAACGCGTCTTGAAACCCTTCGCCAATTGTCCCCACGGACTGGTCAAATGCTGGCGTCCACCGCCGCCCTTCGATTTCCCCTGGCCGCCGCCGTTCGGGTGATCGATCGGGTTCATTACCATGCCGCGCACGGTCGGGCGGATGCCCTTCCAACGGGAACGACCGGCTTTGCCACTAACCACATTCATGTGGTCGACGTTGCCCACCTGCCCCATCGTGGCACAGCAGGTGTCGTGAATGCGACGAATCTCGCCTGACGGAAATTTAACCAACGCGTAACCTGCCTCGCGGTTGCTCAAGGTCGCTTGCTGACCCGCGCTTCGGGCCACTTGTCCACCGCGCCCGGGAGCGATCTCAATGTTATGAATCGCCGACCCCAACGGGATCACGCTTAAAGGCAAAGAATTCCCCAAGCTGGGCGGTGCCGTCGGGCCGGACATCACCTTGGCGCCATTCGTTAGACCATCCGGCGCGAGGATGTAACTCATTTCGCCGTCAGCGTATTTGATCAAGGCAATCCGGGCGGAACGATTGGGATCATATTCAATCCCGACCACTTCCGCGGCGATGCCATGTTTGCGGCGTTTGAAATCAACCTTGCGATATTTCTGCTTATGTCCGCCACCGATATGACGCGACGTTAGCCGACCGTTATTATTACGACCGCCGCTGCGCTTCTTCACTTCAATCAAAGCCTTATGCGGCTTCGACTTCGTGATTTCCTCAAAAGCCGGCAACTGCTGGAAACGCAGGACCGGGGTCAGTGGACGAAATTTACGTAGTGCCATAACGAATTAAACGAGATCGATCTTTTCGCCCGCTTTCAGGGTCACGATCGCTTTTTTCCAGTGCGGCTTGCGTCCGAAATCTGCACGGCGCTCGCGCTTCTTCTTGCCCGCGTAATTGCAGGTATTGACGGATACGACCTTTTTATTGAAGAGCTTCTCGATCGCCGCCTTGATCTGAATTTTGTTCGCGCGCGGCGCGACCCGAAAGACGTACTTGTTCAGCTTCTCGCTCAGGAGCGAAGACTTCTCCGTTAGCGACGCCGTCTGGATTAAATCAAAATGGTCGTTCATTCCTTTGTCGTCCTCCCAGCCAGTTGTTCGAGCCCTTTGCTCGTGACCAAAATCTTGTCGAAGGCGAGCAACTGCTCCGTGTTCACATCCGTTGCCGTTACCAGAAGCACTGGCCCGACATTACGCGCCGCGCGATAGGTGTTCTCGTCGAACGAATCAGAAATCAGCAGCACCTTCGTCGCATCCGTCTGCTCCTTCAGCATGCTGAGAAAATTCTTCGTCTTCGCTTCCTTCACCGCGAAGGCGTCGAGCGTGAGAATATCGCCAGCGTTGATACGTTCGCTCAGCGCTTTCTGGAAGGCGAGACGACGCGTCGACTTCGAAACCTTCTTCGAGTAATCACGCGGCTTCGGTCCGAAAACCACGCCGCCACCACGCCAGATCGGCGATGACTTATAGCCGGCACGCGCGCGACCGGTTCCCTTTTGCCGCCACGGTTTCGCGCCGGAAAGGTTGACTTCCGCCTTCGTTTTCGTGTTCGCCGAACCGCTGCGGCGCGCCGCGCGCATGGCCACGATCGCGTCATGCACGGCTTGCGTTCCGCGGCCGTTTTCGACCAGCGTAAACTTGGCTGCTTTGGCTGCTTCTACTGTTAAAATTTTCGCGCTCATTTCGCCTCTCCCGCTGGGATCGTCGCAGGCTTCTTGATCGCCGGTCGGACGACAACATAGCTGCCGTTAGCTCCCGGCACTGCGCCGCTAATCAAAATCACTTTTTCGTTCTCGCGCACTTGCAAGACCTGCAGGTTTTGCACCGTCACACGTTCGTCACCCATGTGACCCGGCATGCCCATGTTCCGGAAAACGCGCCCCGGCGTGGAACGATTGCCGATAGCACCATTCCGGCGGTGCGTCTTGGAACC